>CAXUCM010000044.1:2781-15237 GCA_964249315.1 uncultured Acetobacteraceae bacterium
TTTATTCTGGCAGCCGCCGGGGGGCGGCGGCCGCGGCCCCCCCCCCCCCCCCCCGGCTTGAATGCGTCACGCTCAAAGGCGGTCCTCATAAAACACTTTCCATGCCTCGACATGAGTAAGGCAAGCCGGGCGCGAGCGCCGGCATCGAAATTGATCAGGGCTCTGCCCTGAACCCGCTGGGGCCGGGAGGCCCCAGACCCCATTTCAGGCCAGCAGCGTCGTGCGCAGGGCGCCGATCGAGGGGACGAACGCGTACGAGCCGCCGGTCGGCACGACGAAGTCTTCTTGCATCTCGAGCGTCGTCCTCGCGTTGCCGGTCGGGAAGTTCGGGACCGGTTCGTCGCTGGTCCGCGCCGTGCCTGCCTTCGGCAGATTGCGTCCGATCAGCGGATCGAAGCCCGGGGTCACGTGCGTCTTGCCGTCGGGACGGGTCTTGTTGAAGATGAAGTCGGGATTGTTGGCCCAGGCGGTCTGCACGAACTCGAACTGGTCGTTGATCGAGGTCTGGTAGCAGACGAACAGCAAACCGCGCTCCTGCGTCGTCGTGCGCGCGATCGTCTCGGCCTGGCTGACCTCGGGACCGAACGCGATTCCCGCGCGCATGATCCGCCGTATCAGCACCGAGGCATGCGCGTTGGCGTCGGTGACGCCACTTGCCGGCGTGTCGAAATCATCGCGCGGGTTCACCTTGCGGATATGCGCGGCATAGGGACAGGCGCGCTGGAACACGTCGCTAGAGAAGGTGAAGTCGTTGTTCTCGTCGGCATCCTGGGCAAGTCTCGGATCATCCTGCAGCGGCGTGATCTCGAGCGGTGCGCCGCTCTTCCAGCGTCCCACCATGCGGGCCTCGAGAAGGGTGGGATCGGCGCCCAGCGCCGCTCCCTGGCTGGCCGAGAAGGCGTGGAACTCCGGGACCCTCTGGTTCAGACGGCGGAACACCATGAGCGATCCGTCCTTCATCCATTCGAAATGCGCCGGCAGCGGCCGCGGCGGCGCCGGCGCGAACTCGTCGGCGAGCGGTGCTGCCGGCGGCGTCGTCGGACCCGCTTGCGTCGGGTAGCCGAACACGAACATTCCGGGCCAGAGCAGCTCCTGTCCCGGCAGGCCCTGGTTCGGCCGTGTCAGCGGGTCCGCCCGCGCGGTGATGCCGCGCACGCCCGGCTGCGACACGCCGTCGAGATAGCCGAAATGCTCGTGACCGGCCTCGAGCCCCGGGCGCACCTGTCCGATCTCGCGCCGGACTTCCGCAACCGAGCTGCCGAGCGCCTTGAGCGCGTCGCCGGCATCGGCGAGCACCTGCTCCTGGGTGGGGCCGGTGAACATCATGATGCCGTGGATGGCGTGATCGTCGAGATATTCCGGCTTCCAGGTGCTCAGGTTGCCGTGCCCGTCCTGCGGATCGTTGATGCCGATGTTCGGCACGGCGCTGATCGGCTGCGGGTTGAGCGCCTGCGCCTTCGCGCCGGCCACGAACGACGCGTCCATGCCGGCGGTGCTGCCGATCAGGAGCGCCACGCCCGGATTGGTGAAGGCGATGTTGAAGCCGGTGATCGGCAGAAGATCGGTCTTGCCGCAGGCCCTCTGCGCCGCGATCTGCACCATCTGCTGCTGCACGTCGCGCGTCGTGGTGATCTTTCCGAGCAGAGCGGAGAGGAAGGACTTCTTGAAGGCGTCGTGGTCCTTGATCGTGAAGAAGAGAAAGGCCTGTGCCTTCTTCGGCAGCCCGATCAGGATGTCTCCCTGGATCTCATCCAGCGCCAGCACCGGACTCGCGACACGCGGTTCGACCAGGACGTCACTATCGTTCGGCATCGTTGCTTTCCCGTTCGCTTGCGGCGCCCCTGTCGGCCAGCCGCGTCGAGGCGATCCGACCATGCCGGGGACGAGGCAGGTATGATCCGGGTCACACCCGGATCCGTCGCGGTCGGCGACGAACCCGGCAGTTGCCGGCACGTTGCACGGACAGGGAGGACGATCACGCATGTCCAGCAGGAAGCCATCGATCTGGCAAAGCATCGTCGGCCTCGGCTTCGCCGCCGCCGGCATCAGCAAGCTGCTCGCCGTCGAGCCGCAGATGAAGCTGTTCAGCAGCTGGGGCTGGAAGTGCCGGGACATGCAGACGATCGGCGCATCCGAACTGCTCGGCGCCGCCCTGATAATGACCAACTCAACCCAGCGGCTCGGAGCGGCATTGCTGTCCGCCTCCTCGGTCTGCATCCTCACCACCGAGCTCCGCCACAACAACGATCGCCTGATCACGCCGCGTCTGGCGATGCTGGTGGCCGCCGCCAGCGGCTTCTGGCGCTTCGGCCGCCAAGCCTGAATGGGATTCTCAAGGCTAAGCCTTGAGCGGTCCAGGGCAGAGCCCCGGCCTTGAGGACCTCAGTCCAACCCCTTCAGCCGAAGCCGGATCACCCCGCGGACGCTGCCAGGCTCGACCGGCCGACCCTTGCGCAGGATCTCGATCCGCTGCTCCTGCGCCAGCAGCACGGCGACCTCGCGGACGCGCGTCATCAGGCTTCGCCAGTCCGGCGCCAGGGCGCGCGCGACTTCGCTCGGACAGATCGACTTGGTCGGGCCGCGCCCGGCAAGCTGGCGGAGCAGCTCGGCCCGGATCGTCTCGTCGCTCAGCTTCGTTCCGACATGGGTGCGTGCCATTCGATCGAGTGCAGCGCCCTGATCGCTTCGAGCGCCGGGCGCGCCTCGCCGAGCCAGCTACCGAGCGCCTGGTCGCAGCCCGCGCTGCGCAGTCGGCTCGCCTGCGTCTCGGTGTCGACACCTTCGGCGACGACCAGCAATCCGAGCGCGTGCGCCGTCGCCACCAGGCCGTCGAGGAAGGCCGCATCGTCGTTCGAGGCGCCGAGTTCGTGCATCAGCAGCGGGTGCAGCTTCAGGCCCGAGAGCAGTCCGGCCAGGCTGCGCCGACGCAGCAAGGTCAGGCTGGAGACGTGGCCACCGAAGCCGCCGAGCACGAGGCCGATGCCGAGATCGCGCAGGGCGGCGAGCAGATAGGACAGGTCGTTCGCATCGACCTGCAGGCTGTCCTCGCTGAACTCCAGCTCCATCCGCTCCGGCGGCAGCCGGCACTCGGCGAGGATCTCCGCGATCAGCTCGGCGAGCATGCCGGACGCCACCTGCATCTCGGTGATCCGCAGCGACAGGGTCGGCGCCCCCGACATGTCCCAGGCAGCGGCCAGGCTGCAGGCGTCACGCAGCATGGCGCCGTCGCGCGCAACGTCCCGGCTGGTTTCGCGCCATGGCGACGGCTCCGACGTCAGGCGCGACAGTCGTGCCCGCGGGCGCAGGGCGGAGGCCTCGACTGCGGCCAGCGCGCTATCGGCGAGACGGAATCGAGGCTGCAGCAACAGCTCCGCCTGTGGCCGCGTGCCGGGCCGGGCGCGCGCGCGGTCGGGAGAGTGTCTGTCCCTGACGAGGAGTCCCGACACGGTGCTTGATCCTGGTTCCAGTCCGGAGCCCAGAATGCCGTCGCAATTGTCACCATAGGATGAACAGCACCGTTGATTCCCACGTTTTGCGTCATCCGAGGCGCTGCTTGATCGCCTCGGTCAGCTCGCGCGTGCCGGCGGTGCCGCCGAGATCGCGGGTGCGCACGCCTGCGGTCAGCACGGTGTCGTTGATCGCCGCGGTCAGCCGGTCGGCGAGATCCTTGCGTCCGACATGCTGCAGCATGATCTCGGAGGCGAGCAGCAGGGCGAGCGGGTTGGCGATGTCCTTGCCGGCGATGTCGGGGGCGGAGCCGTGCACCGCCTCGAAGATCGCGGCATCGGTGCCGATATTGGCACCCGGCGCCATGCCGAGGCCGCCGATCAGGCCGGCGATCAGGTCGGACAGGATGTCGCCGAACAGGTTGGTGGTGACGATGACGTCGTACTGCCAGGGATCGAGCACGAGCTGCATCGCGCAGGCATCGACGATGCGGTCGTTCATCTCGATGCGACCCTCGTACTCGCGGGCGACCTCGCGGCCGACATCGAGGAACAGGCCGGTCAGCGCCTTGAGGATGTTCGCCTTGTGGACGATGGTCACCTTCTTGCGGCCGTTCTTCTCCGCGTATTCGAAGGCGTATCGCACGATCCGGCGGCATTCCGTGCGCGTATTGAAGCCGGACGAGATCGCCACCGCTTTCGGGTCGTGCCCGATCGGCATGTAGTGCTCCATCGCGGCGTAGAAGCCTTCGAGGTTCTCGCGCACCAGCACGATGTCGATCTTGTCGTAGCGGCCGCCCGGGATCAGCGTGCGGGCCGGGCGCAGGTTGGCGTAGAGCTCGAATTCCTGCCGCAGCGTCACGTTGATCGACTTGAAGCCGCCGCCCACCGGCGTCGTCAGCGGACCCTTCAGGGCGAGGCCGGTGCGGCGGATGCTTTCCAGCGTCTTCAGCGGCAGCGGATCGCCGGTCTCGGTGAGTGCGGCCATGCCGGCGAGCTGCCGGTCCCATTCGAACGGCGCGCCGAGGGTGGCGAGGATCCCGGTGACGGCCTCGACGATCTCCGGGCCGATGCCGTCCCCGGGGATCAGCGTCGCCGGGATCGTGTTGCCGACGCTCGTGGTTGCGGACTGGCTCATCGTCGCTCCTGCAGGTGGGCTCAAGGACCGTCGAGCGGGGCGCACATGCGGCCGAGCCACGCGGCGGCCTCGCCGTCCAGCGCGGGACCGATCTCCGCCTGGACGCGAGCGTGATAGGCGTCGATCCAGTCGCGTTCAAGCCTGCCGAGCTGGGCGGTCTCGATCAGCCGCCGCTCCAGCGGCGCCAGGGTCAGCGTCTCGAAGGCGAGGAACGGCCTGGTCGCGCCCGGGATCTCGGCGGCGTGCACCAGCAGCAGATTCTCGATGCGGATGCCGTATTCGCCAGGCCGGTAGCAGCCGGGCTCGTCGGAGAGGATCATGCCGGGCTCGATCGGCACCGGCTGGCCGCGCGGATGGATGCCGCAGGGCCCCTCATGCACCGACAGGTAGCTGCCGATGCCGTGTCCGGTGCCGTGATCGTAATCGAGGCCGGCCTGCCACAGCGCCGCGCGCGCGAGGCTGTCCAGGCGCGGCCCGGTGACGCCGACCGGAAAGCGCTGTGCGGCGATGGCGACATGGCCGCGCAGCACCCTCGTATAGTCGTCGCGCGCGGTCGCCGTGGGCAGCCCCGATCCGATCCAGACCGTGCGGGTGACGTCGGTGGTGCCGTCCGCGTACTGGCCGCCGCTATCGATCAGGTAGATCTCGTCCGAGCCGATGGCGCGGTCGCTCTCCGGCGTCACCCGGTAGTGGATGATCGCGCCGTTCGGCCCCGCGCCGGAGATCGCCGGGAAGCTCTCGCCGCGATAGAGCGGGGAGAGCGCGCGCAAGCCGTCGAGGCGGGAGGCGGCCGCACTCTCGCTTGCCCCGGCGCCGCCGCTGTCGAGCCAGTGCAGGAAGCGGCACAGTGCGATGCCGTCGCGGTGATGCGCCGCACGCGCGCCGGCCTGCTCGACGGCGTTCTTGCGCGCCTTCGGCAGCAGGCAGGGATCGGGACCCGCGCGGAGGGTCGCACCCGCCGCGCGCAGGCGCTGCGCGAACCAGACCGCGCTGCCGCCGGCGTCGAGCCGGATGGTCTGGCCGGCCAACCCGTCGATGGCGTCGCCGAGCGCCACGGGCGGCGCGATCTGCACCGCGTTGCCGAGCCATTGCCGGGTCTGCGGCGGCAGCTTGCGCGGATCCATGAACAGGGTGAGCCCCTCGTCGGCGCGAAGCAGGGCGAAGCCCAGCGCCACCGGGGTGAACGGCACGTCGCCGCCGCGGATGTTGAGCAGCCAGGCGATCGAGGCCGGGTCGGTCAGCACCGCCGCGTCCTCGCCGCGGCCGCGCAGCTGGGCGGCGATCTCCTGACGCTTCTCCGCGCTCGAGCGGCCGGCCTGCTCGAGCGCATGCGGCAGCGCCGGCTGCAGCGGCGGCGGCGGCCGGTCGGCCCAGACCGCGTCCACCGGGTTCGGCGAGACCGGCACCAGGCGGATGCCCGGCCGCTCGTAGCGGCCGAGCTGGTCCTGGCTCATCAGCCAGGGATCGTAGCCGATGCGCGCCTCCGAGCCGGCGAGCTGGCGCTGCAGCCATTCCTCCGGCGGCGTCTCGATCAGGTGCTCGCGCTGCCAGAGCGACGGGTCGGTCTGCGCCGCCAGTTGCAGCACGTAGCGGCCGTCGGAGAACACCGCCGCCCGGTGCTGCAGCACGATGGCGAGGCCGGCGCTGCCGGTGAAGCCGGTCAGCCAGGCGAGCCGCTCTGCGCCGGCGGCGACGTATTCGCCCAGATGCTCGTCGGCGCGCGGCAGCACGAAGCCGTCGAGACCGGCGGTGCGCAGGGCGGCGCGCAACGCCTCGAGCCTGGCCGCTTGCGTCATCCGTCCTGATCCTCCGGTGCGAGCAGCTTGTGCATGAACAGCAGGTCGAGCCAGCGCTCGAACTTGCGGCCGACCTGCGGCAGCACCGCAGCCCGGGTGAAGCCGGCGCGCTCGTGCAGGGCGATCGAGGCCGCGTTGGAGGCCTCGACGCCGCCGATCATGACGTGCCGGCCGGCCTGCCTCGCATGCGCGATCAGCGCCTCGAGCAGGTCGCGTCCGACCCCCTGCCGGCGCGCCCGCGCGCCCACGTAGAGCGAGTGCTCCACCGTCTGCCCATAGCCCTCGAACGGCCGGAACGTCCCGTACGAGGCGAAGCCCAGCACGTCGCCGGCACGGTCGGCCACCAGGACCGGAAAGCCGGCCTCGAGGCGTGCCGCCATCCAGTCGGCGCGCGCCTGCAGGGAGAGCGGGGTGATCGTCCACAGCGCCGTGCCGCTGCGGATCGCGTCGTTGGTGATCTCCAGAATGGCCGGCAGGTCGGCCCCGACCGCGTCGCGGATCATCGCGCCGGCTTGCGCAGGATCAGCGTCGCCCAGTCGCCCTCGCGCAGCCCGCCGGCCAGCACCAGGCCCTGCCGGCGATGCGCCGCCAGCACCATGCGCACCTGCCGGTCGAGCAGCCCGGCCAGGATCGCCATCCCGCCCGGCGCCAAGCGCCTCGCCAGCGCGCGCGCCATCCTGCAGAGCGGGCGAGCCAGGATGTTGGCGAAGACCAGGTCGTACGGCGCACGGGCGCGGATCTGCGGCGTCCGCCAGCCATGGCCGACCCGGCAATCGACCAGCCGGTGCACCCGGTTCAGCCTGGCGTTCTGCGAGGCCACCCGCACCGACCAGGGCTCGATGTCGACCGCCAGCACGCGCCGTCGCAGCAGGGCCGCCGCCGCCATCGCCAGGATGCCCGAACCGGTGCCGAGATCGAGGATCCGTCGCGGCCGGCGGTGGGCGACGCGCTCCAGCGCGCGCAGGCAGCCGCGGGTCGAGCCGTGCTCGCCGGAGCCGAAGGCGATGCCGGCATCGAGCGTCAGCGTCAGGCGCGGCCCGCGCGCGGCCGCCGCCAGGTGCGTGCCGCGGATCGAGAAGCGCCGTCCGACGCGCTGCTCGGGGAAGGCCTCGTAGGTGCGCGCGAGCCAGCCCTCGGCCTCGGTGTGGCGGCGCTGCAGCGTCGCCTCCTGGCCGGTGATCGCGGCCGCGATCGCGAGCGTCGCGGCGAGCGCCGGCTCGGCCTCGCCCGCGTTCTTCACCCCCTCGATCCGCCACAGCGTCTGGCTGTCGTCCGCCTCGAAGATGCCGACCGTGCTGCAGACGCTGGCCAGCGCCCGCTCGTAGGCCTCGACGGCGTCGTCGGGGACGGTGACATGCACCGTCTCCAGGGCGGTGGCGTGACGGCGCGCGCTCACGCGTCCTGCCCGGAGGCGCGGGTGGCGACCAGCTCGACGTAGCTGTCCATCAGCCGCTTGGTGCCGGCATGGTCAAACTCGATCTCCAGCCGGTCGTCGTCGGTGGCGCTGACCGTGCCGTAGCCGAACTTCTGGTGGAACACACGCTGTCCGACCGCGACGCTGCTCTCGCGCCTGGGCCGCGGCGGCTGTTCCCAGGCTTCCACCACGCGCGGCCGGTGCGCCACCAGCGGGAACTGGCCGCCGAACACCGGGGCGGCGGTGCGCCGCTGCTCGCGGGCCAGCGAGGCGGTGCCGGCGACCTCGATATGCTCCTCGGGCAGCTCCTCGATGAAGCGGCTCGGGATCGAGCTCTGCCAGTTGGCGTACACCCGCCGGTTGGCGGCATGGCTGATGATCGCCCGGTGCCTTGCCCGGGTGATGCCGACATAGGCCAGCCGGCGCTCCTCCTCGAGACCCTTGTTGCCGCCCTCGTCGAGGGTGCGCTGGCTTGGGAACACCCCCTCCTCCCAGCCGGGCAGGAACACGGTGTCGAACTCGAGTCCCTTGGCGCCGTGCATGGTCATCAGGTTGACGCGGTCGGCGCCGGCATTCTCGTCGTTCTCCATCACCAGCGAGACATGCTCGAGGAAGCCGCCGAGGCTGTCGAAATCCACCAGGGCGCGGACCAGCTCCTTGAGGTTGTCGAGCCGGCCCGGCGCGTCGGGCGACTTGTCGCGCTTCCACATCGCGGTGTAGCCGCTGTCGTCGAGCAGCGCCTCGACGACGCGGACATGGCCGTCGCGACTCAGCGTCTCGCGTGCGTGCGCGAAGCAGCCGATCAGCTGGGTCAGCGCCTCGCGCACGCGGCCCTTCAAGGCGCCGCGCTCGAGCAGCCGCACCACCGCGACCGCCAGCGGCACCCGCTCGGCGCGCGCCTCGACGTGCAGCGCCTGCAGGGCGGCGTCGCCGACGCCGCGGCGCGGCACGTTGACGATGCGCTCGAAGGCGAGATCGTCGGCCGGCTGGTTGAGCACGCGCATGTAGGCGATGGCGTCGCGGATCTCGGCGCGCTCGTAGAAGCGCAGCCCCCCGATCACCCGGTACGGCATCCCCAGCGTGATCAGCCGCTCCTCGAAGGCGCGGGTCTGGAAGCCCGCGCGCACCAGGATCGCCATCTCGGCGAGCGCGTGGCCGTCGCGATGCAGGCTCTCCATGCGCTCGCCGACCAGCCGCGCCTCCTCGTCGGAGTCCCACACCGCGGCGACCAGCACCTTGTCGCCGGCGGGGTCGTTGCGGCCGGAGCGCAGCGTCTTGCCGAGGCGGCCGCCATTATGCGCGATCAGACCGGAGGCGGCGGCCAGGATCGGCGCCGTCGAGCGGTAGTTGCTCTCCAGCCGGACGATGTGCGCGCCCGGGAAGTCCTTCTCGAAGCGGAGGATGTTCTCGACCTCGGCGCCGCGCCAGGAATAGATGGACTGGTCGTCGTCGCCGACGCAGCAGATGTTGGCTCCCTCCTGCTTCTGGGCGAGCAGGCGCAGCCAGAGATACTGCACCGTGTTGGTGTCCTGGTACTCGTCGACCAGGATGTAGCGGAAGGCGCGGTGATACTGCGCCAGCACGTCGGGGCGGGTGCGCAGGATCTCGGTCATGTGCAGCATCAGGTCGCCGAAATCGGCGGCGTTGAGCTGGGCCAGACGCTCCTGGTAGCCGGCATAGATCGCGCGTGCGCGGCCGTCGCCGAACTCGCTGTCCTCGGCGGCGGTGATCGCCGCCGGCGACAGGCCGCGATCCTTCCAGCGCTGGATCACCCCCATCAGCCCCTGCGGCGGCCAGCGCTTGGCATCGAGCCGGTGCAGCTCCATCACCTGCTTGAGCAGCCGGATCTGGTCGTCGGTGTCGAGGATGGTGAAGCTGGGCGTGAGGCCGACATGCTCGGCGTGCCGGCGCAGCATGCGCGCGCACAGGGCGTGGAAGGTGCCCAGCCACAGTCCCTCGGCGGGGCGGTCGAGCAGGCTGCCGACGCGCTCGCGCATCTCGCGGGCGGCCTTGTTGGTGAACGTCACCGCCAGCACCTGGCCGGGATAGGCGCGTCCGCTGAGCAGGATGTGGGCGAACCGGGTGGTCAGCACGCGGGTCTTGCCGGTACCGGCGCCGGCCAGCACCAGCAGCGGGCCGTCCAGGGTCTCGACCGCCTCGCGCTGCTCCGTGTTGAGCCGGGCAAGGTAGTCCTGCGGCGACCCCGCTGGCCGCGACTCCGGGTGGGCTTCTGTCACATCCGGCATATAGGGCAGTCGGACGGCCCGACCAAATGGCCCGGCAAATCGCTCTGGTTACGCGAGCAAAACGGCGTATGCTACATCCCCAGGTTGTAAAAGGGGGAGGCTGCGATGGTCCGGGGTTTTGCCGAAGCGGGCGGGGCCTGGCTTCCCGGCCTGTTGCGCCGGAACCAGGCCGCGGAGCCGGAGGATTCACTGCTCGGCGACAACCGGCCGCCGCCGACCTTCAGCAGTACCGGCCCGCACGGCCATCGTCGCCGCATGCGCGAGCGGCTGCTCGGCGCGGGACCGGGCAGCCTCGCCGACTACGAGGTGCTGGAAATGCTGCTGTTCCTCGGCATCGCCCGCCGCGACACCAAGCCGCTGGCGAAGGCGCTGATCAACAGCTTCGGCAGCCTGGCCGGCGTGCTGTCGGCCTCGCCGGACGAGCTGTCGCAGGAGGGGCTGGCACCCGAATGCATCGCCGTGCTGCGCCTGCCGGCCCTGGCGGCGCAGCAGCTCGCCGGCGCGGAGATGCGCGACCGGCCGGTGCTGAACAACTGGGACCGGCTGCACGAGTATTTCGACGCGGCGCTGACCGGCGCCATCCCGGGACAGCTGCGCGTCCTGTTCCTCGACAACCGCAACCGGCTGCTCGCCGACGAGGTCGTCGAGGATGCCAGCGCGATGATCGCGGGCCTGGAGGCGGAGGCGCCGGACCCGTCGCGAGCGACGATGCGTCGCGCCCTCGACCTGCATGCGACCGCACTGGTGCTGGTGCGCATCCTGCCGACGGGCAGCCTCGGCAAGTCGACGATGGCGCGCGAGGCGGCGCTGGCGGCGCGCATCGCTCGGGCCGCGACACCGCTGGCGATCGTGCTGCACGACCATCTGCTGATCGGGGGGGAGAACTGGGTCAGCCTCAAGCAGAAAGGGCTGGTTTAGGCTGGGCTCCGTCCGGACCCGCGAAGGGCCGCAGGCCCTTCGATCCCGTTACGGTCTTGCTGCGGCGAGTTGTGTCTCTACGACCTCGTAGAGGTCGTCGGGGGTTTCGGCCAGGGCGTCGGCGCCGGCACTCTCGAGCTCTTCGCGGCCGCCGTAGCCCCACAAGGCGCCGATCGCGCGCATGGCGTTGGCGTGCGCGCCGGTGATGTCGTATCGGCGGTCGCCGACCATCACCGATCTCGCGGCGTCGATCCTCTCGCTTGCCAGCAGACCCGCGATCAGCTCCGGCTTCTCGGCGCCGCTATCGTCGGGCCTCGCGCCGTACAGGCCGTGGAAGTGGCCGGTCAGGCCGCGCAGCTCGAGAATCTGGCGGGCCAGGTGCAGCGGCTTCGACGTGGCCAGGAAGATGCGCCGGCCGGAGCCGGCGAGCCGGTCCATGAAGCCCTGGATGCCCGGAAATAGCGGGCTCGCATGCATGCCGGTGCGGCTGTACTCGGCACGATAGGCCCGCATCCCGGTCTCGATCCGGTCCCCGCCCGCATCGCCGAGCAGCCGTGCCATCACGTCGGGCAGCGGCGGCCCGATCACCCAGTCGAGGTCCAGGTCGGGTTCCGGCTCCTGGCCGAGCGTGCGCAAGGCCGCCCGCATGCAGGCGATGATGCCGTCGCGCGAGGCGATCAGCGTCCCGTCCAGGTCGAGCAGCACGGCTTCGGTCATGCGCGAACGGTCTCCATTGCGTGCAAGCGCCCGCCTTCTAGACGCGCAAGAGGATTGAGGCGAGTCCGAGAACGTTGCATACTCGTATCATGTTCGGCCTGGAGGGAGAATCTGGATGCAGGCGATGGCGGCCTTGCACGGTCGTTTGCTCGGTGCCGAGGGGGCGGCCCTCGGCGATCCCGAGCTGCTGACCGTGCTGCTCGGAGCGGCGATGCCGGCGCGCGAGGATCCCGGCACGCTGGCGGACGAGGCGCTCGCGCGCTTCGGCAGCTTCGCCGGGCTGCTCGCCGCCCCGCTGCGCGAGCTGCAGGGCTTCGCCGGCTTCGGCATGCACAGCCTGGCGGCGATCAAGCTGCTGCACGAGGCGGCGCTGCGGCTGTCCCGCGCGCGGATGCAGAACGAGACCGTGCTGGCCGACGCGCCGCGCCTGATCGGCTACCTGACCGCGGTGCTGGCGCGCGAGAAGATCGAGCAGTTCCGCATCCTGTTCCTCGACGAGGAGGACCGGCTGATCGCCGACGAGGCGCAGGCGCGCGGCACCGTCAACCACACGCCGGTCTACCCGCGCGAGGTGGTGCGGCGCGCCATCGAGCTGGCGGCGTCGGCGATCATCCTGGTGCACAACCATCCGAGCGGCGACCCGACCCCCTCGCGCGAGGACCTGGCGATGACCGGCCAGGTGGTCGAGGCCGCCGGCGTGCTCGGCATCGCGGTGCGCGACCACGTCATCGTCGGCAACGGCAGCTGGACCAGCTTCCGCGAGCAGGGTTTGTTACGTTAA
>CAXUCM010000045.1:0-15178 GCA_964249315.1 uncultured Acetobacteraceae bacterium
GTTCACGGCGATCCTGACGCTGCCACTGCTACCTTACGTCAACATCATGATGGTCTCGCTAATATAAAAAAAAATCGGGGTGCGGATCCTGCCGTTCCTCGGCGCGACCCTGCTCGGCAGCCTGCCGCAGACGGTGATCTTCGTCCTGGTCGGCGCCGGAACCCAGGTCGGCAGGCTGGCCGAGATCGGCCTCGGGGTGGGGCTGCTTGTCGCGTCGGGCATCGGCGGCGCCCTGCTGCTGCGTCGCCTGCCGGTCCGCGACGAGCCGATCGGCGAGGCTCCCGGCCTCTGATCGGCCGCGTCAAGCTCAAAATTCGCGATCTTCGTCAATACAACACTCTGTTTGCTCCCGATTTTGTTATAAGATGGCCTCGTGCCGGTCGCCGCATGGCCGGCAGGTTTGACCTGGTCTCATCTGGAGTCGGATGCGTGCGCCGTTTCCTGGTCCGCAACGTCGGTCTGCTGTTTCCCCTGGCCATCCTGCTCGTGCTGGGGGGGCTGGTGGCGCTGCAATGGTCGCGCTCCGCGTCGATCCAGCATGTGCGCAGCGCGACCATGGTCGCGGGCAAGGAAGCCCGGCTGCTTGAGGCGCTGGCCGATGCGCTGCGCGACGTCGAGCGGACCGAGCGGGCCTTTCTGGCCACCGGCAAGGACGTCGAACTCGGCGCCTTCCGCGAGGCCGAACGGCACCTCGCCTCCCTGTCGTGGCACCTGCAGCAGCAAGCCAGCGCCGAGGCGCTCGCCGGTCCGGCACCGGGTCTGCCCGAACCGGACGGCCCCGATCTCGCCGTGCTGATCGCGCAGATCCATCAGCATCAGGCGGCCCTGGATGCGTCGGTGGCGCTTCGTCGCAGCGGCAGCATGGGTGCGGCGCCGCTCGCCCGACCGGCCGGTCCCGTCCTGGATCACGTCACTCGTGCGGCGCAGGCGGTCGAGGAAAGTCACCTCTCCGGGTTGAAGGCGATCGGCGGCGGCATCGGCGGCTTCCGCTGGGCGGCGGCGCTGATGGCGGTGCTGGCAGCGATCGGCATGCTCGGCGTGCTGCACCTGTTCCGACGCGCCTGGAGCGGGCTGATCCGTGCCGAGACCGAGCAGCGCCTGCTAGCGATGCAGCTTCGCGGCAGCCTCGACAGCCTGAGCCAGGGCGTCGCGGTGTTCTCGGCCGACGGGCTGCTGCTGAACTGGAACCTGCGCCTGCGCGAGCTGCTCGATCTGCCGGCATCGCTGCTGCGTCGGGGCCTGTCCTACGCGGCGCTGGAACGCCATCTCGCCGATGGCGGCGATGCGTTTCTCGAGCCGCTGCCGGCGACCGGAGGCGATGCGTTCGGCCCGAGTGACGGCCGGCCGGTCGTCTACGAACGCGTCGTTCGTCGCGCCGCGGAGACGCAGATCGAGATCCGTCGCACGCTGATGCCGCAGGGCGGGTTCGTGCTGACCCTTACCGACATGACCGAGCGCGTCCAGGCCGAGCAGCTGCTGCACGAGACGCAGAAGATGCAGGCGCTCGGCCAGCTTACCGGCGGCATCGCGCACGACTTCAACAACATGCTGACCGTGATCCTGGGCAGCCTGGACGTGTCCGCGGCCGAGCTCGCCGCTTCCGGCGATCGCCGGCTCGAGCTGGTGACCGCACGCATGCGCACCGCCCTGCAGGCCGCGGAGAGCGGTGCCGCGCTGACGCGGCAGCTGCTGGATTTCGCGCGCAAGCAGCCGCTGGCGCCGGTGCCGGTGGACCTGGCCCGCGTGCTGCCGGGCCTGGTGCCGCTGCTGCGTCACAGCATCGGCGAGGGCGTCGGGCTCTCCTTCCACGGCGAGGCCGGGCTGTGGCCGGCCATCGTCGACACCGCCCGGCTGGAGAGCGCCGTGCTCAACCTGGCGCTGAACGCGCGCGACGCTATGCCGGACGGCGGCAGGCTGACGATCGAAGCCCGCAATACGACGTTCGATCATCGCGACGGCGCCCGCCATCCCGACCTAGCGCCGGGCGACTACGTGCGGATCTCGGTCGCCGATACCGGAGCGGGCATGACCCGAGAGATCATCGCGCGCGCCTTCGAGCCGTTCTTCAGCACCAAGCCGGACGGGCGCGGCACCGGCCTCGGACTGGCGATGGTGTTCGCCTTCGCCAAGCAGTGCGGCGGCCTGGCGATGATCCAGTCCGAGCCGGGACATGGCAGCACGATCCTGCTCTATCTGCCGCGCGCGTTCGAGTACCCCATCGCCGCCAACGCCGAGATGGAGCCCGCGGTCGTCGGCGGCCCCGATCCCGCGCACCGGCCGCACATCCTCGTCGTCGAGGACGATTTCGACCTGCGCGAGATCGCCGTCGGCACGCTGCGCGAGCTCGGCTACCAGGTCAGCGAGGCGCAGGATGCGGGCGAGGCGTTGCGTCAGCTTGGGCCGCAAGGCGCCCCGCTCGACCTGTTGCTGACCGACCTGACCCTGCCGGGCGACACGGACGGACGGGCGCTCGCCGCCCAGGTGCGTCGGAGCTCGCCGGCGACCCGCGTGCTCTACATGTCCGGCGAACTGGAAGATCCGGCCGAGACCGAGCCGGCGGGCGGACCCGCCGTCCGCTGGCTGAGCAAGCCGTTCCGGCGCGCCCAGCTCGCCGATGCGGTGGGCGCGCTGGTCGAACCGCGACGGGCCGGCCAGGCCGCCTGAGCCAGGGCTGAAGCTGGGGCTCCGCCCCAATCGATCCGCTTCGCGGCTCGATGGGCAGGGCCCTGGCCTTGCCGATACAGAACGGAGCCTGTAGAGGCGCCCCTGTCGCACAGCAGCCGGATTGCCGACCCTGATGGACCCCAAGCAGCATATCCGCAGCATCCCCGACTTCCCGAAGCCCGGGATCCTGTTCCACGACATCTCGACGCTGCTGCGCGACGCCGATGCCTGGCAGGTGACGATGGGGCGGCTGGCGAAGGCGGTGGCGCCGGCGCGGCCGGACCTGCTCGCCGGCGTCGAGAGTCGCGGCTTCCTGCTCGCCGCCCCGCTGGCGAGCAAGCTGGGCTGCGGCTTCCTGATGCTGCGCAAGCCCGGCAAGCTGCCCGGTCCGACGGTGTCGCTGAGCTACGCGCTCGAATACGGCAGCGACAGCCTGCACATCCAGGCGGATGCGATCCGGCCGGGCCAGCGCGTGGTGGTGGTGGACGACCTGCTCGCCACCGGCGGCACCATGGCAGCGGCGATCACGCTGCTGCAGAGGGTCGGCGCGGAAGTCACCGCGGCGGCAGTCATCATCGAGCTCGCCGCCCTCGGCGGCCGCAGCCGCGTCGGCATCCCGGTCGCGGCCCTGGTCCGGTACGACGAGTAGACGCTGCGGCGAACCCGACGCATTCCGGATCCGTCACGGTCGTCCTGACGTCGAGATCATCCAGCCTTCGGAAGGCTGCCCTCTTTCTCGGTCTCCGAGACATACTCGAGGATGTCGCCCGGCTGGCATCGCAGGTAGCGGCAGATGGACTCGAGCGTCGAGAACCGGATGCCCTTGATCTTCCCTGACTTTATGGCGGACAGGTTCGACTCGGTGATGCCGACGGCGCGCGCGAGTTCGTTCGACTTTGCCTTGCGCCGAACGAGCACCATGTCGAGATGCAGGATGATCGGCATCAGAGGATCTCGTCCTGATCCTGCTGCATGTATCGGCCCACCTCCATGACATCCGAGATCGCGAGCAGGATCAATCCGAGGAGAAAGAACGCGATCATCGCAGCGGTCATGCCACTGACGGGCCTCAAGACGCCGATCGCGTGCGCGACAGGGCCGAGCAGAAGCGGCGAGTATCCTGTCGCCATGATCGAATGAGCGATGCGCCGCATCACCTTCGCATTCTGTGCGGTGAACAGGTCGCGATGTGAGTACAAACTGAAAAGCTTCGCCAGATACAGCAGGGAAGCACAGAACGGGATCGAGGCGACCAGGAGCATGATGGTGTAGCCGATCGCCACGCCGGCCGGAAAGACGTGGGGAATGAAACCGTTCTCCAGCGCATGGTTCGGAGACCGGTCGTCGATCAGGAGCATCGTCTTCGGCATCGGCGCGGCGATGCTCAGCGTTCCGACGATCAACGCCATCCAGCGTGAGGTTGTTCCTTCGATGCTCTCGAGGATTATGTTGGCCAACATTGGCCTTTTGCCTCTGAGCTATGTTCTCGCCGGACCGGCGATGAGCCTCCTGGGTGCGCCGACCAGCCTGACGTCGAGTGCCGTCTGCGTCCTTGCCAGCGTGGCGATCCTGTGCAGCCGGTCGGAGATCCGCAGCGGGCGCGTGAAGGTGAGCAAAGCCGAGGGGCGCCCTTGACCAGGAACAGGACGGTCCGGACGAGCCGCCGAAGGCTCGCCTTCGGAAACCTCTCTGAAGCAGATGGATTCTCAAGGCTGAGCCTTGAGCGGGTCCAGGGCAGAGCCCTGGCCTTGAAGGCTCGAGTGCAAGGCAGGTCGGTGCAAGCCGGCCAGCTGGTAGCGCGCCTTACTCCGCCGCGGAGAGCTGGCCGGCGTTGAGGGCGGCCTGGATCAGCTTGACCACCCGGGTCACCCGGTACGGCTTCTGCAGGAACACCGCGTCCTTCGGCAGCTGGTCGGCGACGGTCTCGTCGCTGTAGCCGGAGGCGAACACTACCGGGATGCCGGGGCGCAGCCGCCAGGCCTCCTCGGCGAGGGCGACGCCGCTGATCCCCGGCATGACGATGTCGGTGAAGATCAGCGAGATCGAGGGGTCGGATTTCAGCGCCAGGATCCCGGCGGCGGCGTCGCCGGCGCAGATCACGGCATAGCCGCTGGCGCGCAGGCTCTCGGCGGTGATGGCCAGCAGCTCCGGCTCGTCCTCGACGACGAGCAGGGTGCCGCGTCCCATCGGTCGGGTCGGGGCCGTCGCCTGCGGCTCGGCGCGCAGCGCGATCGGCACCGCGGAGACGATCGCCCGCGGCAGCAGCATCTCCACCGTGGTGCCCCGTCCCGGCCGGCTCTCGATGCGCATGGTGCCGCCGGACTGCCGGACGAAGCCGTAGGTCTGCGACAGGCCCAGTCCGGTGCCCTGGCCGAGCGGCTTGGTGGTGAAGAAAGGCTCCAGCGCCCGACGGCGCACGTCCTCGGACATGCCGCAGCCATCGTCCGAGACGCTGATGCAGACATAGTCGCCGGGTGCGACCGCATCCTCGCCGCCATCCAGCCAGTCGGCATCGGCGCCGTGCAGGCCGGTGTTGCGGACCGTGATGCGGATCCAGCCCTGCTCGGCGATGGCGTGGGTGGCGTTGATGACCAGGTTGAGCAGCACCGCCTCGAACTGGTTCTGGTCGGCGAGGCACGACCAGGCGGGGCTCTCGCTGGTCGCGATGTCGAGCGTCACCTGCTCGCCGACGGTGCGGGTCAGCAGGGTGCTCATGCCGTCGATGACCTGCCGCGGATCCAGCGGCTTCGGGTCCAGCCGCTGGCGGCGCGAAAAGGCGAGCAGCTGGGCGGTCAGCTTGTCGGCGCGCTGCGAGGCGCGGGAGGCGGCCTCGACGAGCTGCAGGGCCGCGCGGTCCTCGCCCAGCCTCGGCTTGAGCATCTCCAGGTTGCCGTCGATCACGGTGAGCATGTTGTTGAAGTCGTGCGCGATGCCGCCGGTGAGCTTGCCGATCGCCTCCATCTTCTGCGACTGCAGCAGCCGCTCCTCGCTGGCGCGCAGCGCGCGCTCGGCCTGCTTGCGCGCGGTGACGTCGGTGAGCACGCCGAGGATGTGCTGCGGGCGCCCCATGCCATCGCGCTCGAGCCGGGCGGAGAGCAGCACGTCGAGCAGCTCGCCGTCGCTCTTGCGGAAGGCGCATTCGACCTCGCGCAGCTCGTCGCCGTCGAGCAGCTGGGCCAGCATGCGGGTCAGCCGCGCGGCGGTGTCCAGCGGGCAGAAATCCGTCAGCGGCCGGCCGATCACGTCCAGCCTGCCGTAGCCGAGCAGGTCGCACCAGTAGTCGCTGATGCCGTTCAGCCGACCCTGCACGTCGAGCGTGTGCAGCGGCACCGGGGTCCGTTTGTAGATGCCGCGGTAGCGCGCCTCGCTCTCCTGCAGCATCCAGGCGGCGCGGTCGTTCTCGGCGATGCGCAGTGAAAGCTTGCGGTTGGCGTGCTGCAGGGCGGCCGGCGAGGGCAAGGTCAGCGCCTTGGGCAGCAGCGGCCAGAGAATGATCGCGGTGGTGAGCGAGAGTGCCGCGGTAATCGCCTTGACGCTGCCCTCGATCCAATACAACGGCACCCAGAGGGTCAGGATGGCGAGCCAGTGCGTGGTGCCGCAGGCCAGGATGAAGGCGGCGAACAGATAGAGCAGCCAGCCGAAGGTGAGATCCCGCCGGCGATGCACGAACCACAGCATCGCCAGCGGGATCGAGTAGTAGGCGAGGGCGATGACGGCGTCGGAGCCGGCCTGCAGGGCGATCAGGGCAGGATTCCAGATCAGGCAGAAGCCGTGCGGCGTCAGTCCGGTCGGGTCGACGAGGTGAGCCAAGACGTTCACAGCCGCGATCCCGGCTCCGCTCTGTTGCGACCCTTCGGCGCCCGCCCTGATTATAACTAGATCAGAACGATTTGGAAACGATAAAATGCCGCGTCCGGCATCGATGCCGCGAGCGGCTTGACGGCGGGCGGCGGCTCCGTTCGGATGCGCCGCTTCGTCGAGAATAGGCTCCGCCGTGAAAAGATCCGTCCTCCCTGCGCTCGTTGCGTGCCTGCTCGCGCCCGCCGGCCCGGCCTGCTCCGCGCAAGGCTGGAGCCCGTCCGGGTGCGGCCGTGAGCCGGCGCCGCCGGTGGTGTCGTCCGCCTCGGTCGATCGTTACAACGCCAGCATCGACCGGGTCGGCGCCTACGACGATGCCGCTCGTGCCTACAGCGCCTGCGTCAGCCGGCAGGCGCTGGCCGAGCAGAACGCGATCAGCAACGAGGCCCGCAGCCGGATGAGCGCGGTCAATGCCGTGGCGCTGACGGTGCAGAAGCGCATCGCCGGCAATTTCGGCGCGCTCTCGGCTCAGCTCAAGGCTTCCGGCCAGAAGCTGGGCGCGAAGCGGTAGCTAGAGGCCAGGGCGCTGCCCTGGACCCGCTCAGGGCTTAGCCATGATTACTGATGCGATCCTCCTGCCTGGTCCGGTCAGAAAACCGCATGCTGCTCGAACCGCGTGAAGGCGCCGACGGACGGACCAGCGGTCAGCAGCGTCGCCAGGACGCTGCTCGCCGAACCGCCGGTGGGATGCAGCAGGATCTGCAGATCCTGGCCGCCGTTGGTCGTCGCCGAGGTGACGTAGTTGCCGAGATCGGCCGACTTGCCGTCCCAGTTCGTCGTCGCCATCGCCGCGCGCAGGTCGAACGTGTCGCCGTTATTGACGGTGTTGCCGGTCAGGCTCACCGAGCCGGAGGCGGGCAGGATCAGCGTATTTCCCATGCCGGTATCGTAGACGAGCTCGCCCGCGGTGAGGGTGGTGAAGACGCCCGGGCCCGAGATGAAGGTCGGGTGCGAGGCGACGCTGCCGGGCTGGCTCGCCGAGATGGTCAGCAGCGCATGCTGCTCGAAGCGCTGGAAGGCGCCGCCGGCAGTGCCGTCGGCGAGCAGGGTGGCGAGCACGGTCGAGCTGGCGCCGCCGGTCGGGTGCAGCAGGATGTTGAGGTCGCGGCCGTTGGCGGACGGACTCGCGGTCAGGTAGGAGCCGAGGCTGGCCAGCGAGCCGTTCCAGCTCGTCGACGCCATCGCCGCGCGCAGATCGAACACGTCGCCATTGTTGGCCGTGTTGCCGGTGATGTTGACCGGTCCCGCCGCCGGCAGCACCAGCGTGTTGCCGTAGCCTTCGTCGTAGAGCGTCTCGCCGGCATACAGCGACGTGGTAACGCCCGGCCCGATGATGACGTAGGGCGGGGGGCTGATCGCCACGGTGGTCGTGGCAGTCGTGGTGGCGGTGCCGTCGGTCACGGCGACCGAGAGCGTGTCCGTGCCGCTGGCCGCCGGGGCGGGCGTGAGCGAGAACTTGCCCAGCACCGACTGCACCGTGGCAGCGGTGCCGGTGACGGTGAGGCTGGTGCCGTTCGACGAGATCGTGCCGCCGGCGGCATCGGCGATGCTGGCGGCGACACTGCCGGTCAGCGTCACGGTGGCCGTCAGCTGGGCGCCTTGCACGCCGTTCGAGACGACCAAGGCGGATAGCGGCGAGGCTGGCCCGGTGATGCCCTGCAAGGCGACCAGCCCGGACAGCGTCGTCGAGTTGTCGACGGTGAGCGCGGTGGCACCCTGGATGGTGCCGGCGGCATCGGCGATCGACAGGTTGAGCGTCTCGATGCCGGAGGCGCCCGCCGTCGGAGTGAAGGAGAGAAGCTGCAGCGCCGTGGTGATCGCGGCCGGGGTGCCGGCAACGGTGAAGGTGGAACCGTCCGCCGAGACCGTTCCCGCACCGCCGGCGGCGAGCCTGCCGAGCGTGGTGCTGACCAGGGCGACCGTGGCGGTCATGCTGTCCGAGGCGCTCTGCGCGAACACCTGCGTCTGCGCGTAGGGCTGGCTCGCACCGGCGCCGAGGGCGGTCTGCGCCGGCGCCACGCCGGTCATGATCGACTTGGCGGCGGCAAGGCCGGTCGTGTTCAGGCCGGACTCCGACGCCGACGGCGTCAGGTTCAGCGCGGCGACGGCGACGGCGACGCCGTTCGATTGCTCGGCCGCCGGCTGGCTGGCATTGACCGCGCCGCTGACGATGACCTGCGAGGGCATGCCGCCGTCGGCCTTGAGATCGGCGAGCAGCGTCATGCTGTCTTCGGCGTATTTCCCGTCGCCGCTCGGATCGAGGATCAGCGTCGATCGCAGGCCATGGGCGGCGGCCCACTGATAGACCGCCGCCATCTTGGCGATGAAGCTGGCACCAATCGTCAGGCAGGTCAGCGGCGACTGCTCGAAGCCGATGCCGCCGCCGTACAACGCCGCCGCGCGAATCCACTGCGTCATCGCCGACGTCGCGAAGTTGTTGGTGTAGGGCATGCTGATGATCTCGGCGACGTTCATCACGCCGAGCGCCCTGGCATTGTTCACGTAGCCTTGCCAGTTGGCGAGATCAAGCGCGGAGGCCATGCTCCAGGGCGGCGCCACGTCGATCTCGGACTGCGGCAGGCTCCAGCTGGTGTAGATCTGGCCGTAGCCGGAGTCGGTCAGGATGCCGGTGCCGACGCCACGCGAGCCGAAGCTGTCCTGCATCGACGACGACGTCGCCCCGACCGTGGTGATGGCGCTCGAGCCGGTGACGGCGATCCCGGCCGGCAGCGTGCCGGTGCCGGTGATCGAGTTCGCCGGCGCATTCTCGGCGGCGATCGCCAGCACCGTCGCGTTGCCGGAGCCGCCTGCCACGCCCGTCGAGAAGATCGGCACGGTCAGCGACTTTCCCGGCTGGATCACGTACCAGCCGGTGCTGTTGTCGGCATCGCCGGACACGAAGCCGGCGGCGGCCGGGTTGTTGCCGATCTGGTAGGTGCCGCCGCTGCCGGTGACGGTGTAGCCCTCATAGATGGTCTGCGCCGAGCTGCCGGTGTTGGTGAGCGTCACCGTGCCCGACCCCATCGCCCAGGCGGCGGCGGTCAAGGTGGACGCCGTCACGGTGAGCCCGGCGACACCCTGGATCTGGGTCAGCGCGTTGGCCAGGATGTTGCCGGACGCGCCGTCCTGGGTCGCCTCGACCGGGACGGTCATCGACGATCCCGCCGCGACCAGGTAGTTGCCCGCCGAGCCGGCGCTGCCTTCCTGCCAGGGATAGCTGCCGCCGAGATCGGGGGTGACGCTGAAGCTCACCCCGGAGGCGGTCGAGACGATGGTGCCGACCGGCACCTCGATCGCGGCCGACGAGCTGTTGCGCAACGTCACCGTGCCTTCCGCCACGATCAGGCTGGCGCCGACGAGCTGCCCGGTGCCGGCGCCGGTGCCGGACCAGGTCGTTGCCAGCTTGGGCAGCGAGGTGTCGTAGGCGGAGGCGGTGACGCCGCCCTCCTGGCCGTACAGGCCGATCTTTCCGGTGGCCAGCAGCGGTGCCGTCACTGCGGCCTGGATCAGCGGGTCCATCGCGGCGGACGAACCGGTATAGACGGTGTCGGTCGACTGCACCGAAAGCGTGATCGCGGTGGTCTGGCCGTTCAGCGTCAGCATCAGCTGCTCGCTGAGCCTGGTCGACAGCGCCGGCACCGAGACGGTCAGGCCGCGCAGGTCGGCCTGGATCTGCGCCACAGTCCCGGTCGCGGTCCATGCCAGCCCGTTCGATGAAAGCGAGCCGCCCGAGGTCGAGACCAGGCTCGCCGCGCCGCTCGGCAGGCTGACCGTGGCGGTGCTGATCGCACTCGCGTTCGCCGCGGCCAGCAGCACGTCCTGGAACGGTGCATCCACCCCGAACGGCGCCGACACGTAGGTCGAAGGCAGGCCGCTGATCGTCATCGCGGTCTGCGTGACCGAGATCGCCTCGCTTGCCGACAGCGTGTCCATGCCGTCGGCGAGGGTGATGCTGGCGACAGTCTGCGCGGGGACGCCGGTCGGAATGTAGGAGAGCGCGCGCAGGTCCGCCTGGATCTGCGCGGCCGTGCCGGTGAAGTTCAAGACGGCGCCGTCATCGGAGAAGCTGCCGTTGCCGATGTTCCAGAGCGACCCGTCGGTCGGGCTGGACAGGCTCACGGTGGCCGTCAGCGGCACGGTGGCGGCGCCCTCGGAGACGATCGCGGCGGCGAACGGAGCTCCGCCGCCGGCGATGGTGATCGAGGCGGCGAGACCGGTCAGGGACAGCGCGTCGTCGACCAGGATGGCGGTGGTGCCTGAGATGGTGCCGGCGGCATCGAGGATCGAGGCCGTGATCGTCTCGGTGCCGCGGCCCCCGGCGGACGCCGAGAAGGACAGGGCGTTCAGGTCGGCCTGGACCTGGGCCGCGGTGCCGCTGGCGGTGAAGCTGGCGCCGTTCGCGGACAGGCTGCCGCCGCCGGTGTTGGCGAGTTGCCCGAGGGAAGCGACGGACAGCGAGACCGTGACGGTCATCGTGGTGGCGGCCTTGGCGGCGAACACCTGCGTGCCGGCGAACAGCGACAGGGTGCTTGTGCCGGCGACGGATTGCGACGTCTTCAGGCCGGTGATGATGTCGTCGGCGCTGGCATGGCCGGCCAGTTCCAGGCCGGACTCCGAGGTTGACGGCGTCAATGTCAGGCCGGCCAGGTAGGTGGCAACGCCGTTGAGAGACTCCGCCGAGCTGGTCGAGAAGTAGGTGCCGCTGGCAGCCGGCGCCTCGGCATAGTTCTCGACGATGAACTGCGACGGCAGCGCCCCGTTCGCCTGCAGCAGGGCAATGAACGTCTTGGTGTTCTCGAGGATCGAGGGATCGGTGCCGTCCAGCGGCGAGATGATGATCGAGGTGCGCAGTCCCTCGCTGTTGGCCCACTTGATCTCGGAGACCATCGCGGGGATGTAGCCGGGCAATATCGCGGCCACCTGCAGCACGTATTCGGAAGGCATGTCGAAGGCCAGGCCGCCGCCGTAGAGGGCCGCGGCGCGGACATTTGCCGCCTCGTCGGCGGTGCCGAACGGCGCGATCTGGTTGTCGCCCCAGACCGGCGCGACGTTCATGACGCCGAGGGCGCGCTCGGCATCGACGTAGCTCTCCCAGTTCTGCAGGTCCAGCGACGTCCACATCTCGTTGTAATCGACGTTGACGTTGGCTTCCGACGCGTCGAAGCCCTGCGTCGTGGTCAGGATATCCTGTCCCTGCATGGTGACGCGGCCGGTGTCCGGACCGTCGGCTCCGAAGGTGCCGTTCTGGGACGGCGATGTCACGCCGCCCTGCACGATCGCGCTCGATGCCGCCACGGTGACGCCCTTCGGCAGGCTGCCTCCGGTGATCGATCCGGCCGGGGCATTCTCGGCGTTCTGCAACTCGATCACGCCGAGCGCGGTCGAGGCCGAGGCCGCGTTGGTCGAGAACACCGGCACCGTCAGCGAGGCGCCGGCTGCGACCAGGTAGTAGCCGGCACTCTGATCCGGCAGCGCCGCGACGTAGCCGGGTGCTGCCGGATTGTTGCCGACCACGAAGCTGCCGGTCGTGCCGGTAAGTGCGGTGCCGACCCAGATCTGCGCCGTGGTGCCGGTCGTGTTGGCCAGCGTGACCGTGCCGGTTCCGAGCGTCCAGGCTGCCTGTTCGGGCAGCGAGGCGGTGATCTGGGCGCCGTTGATACCGGCGATCGTGTTGATCGCGTTGGCAAGCACGTTGCCGGCCGCCCCATCCTGGGTCGCCTCGGCAATGACGGTGATCGAGGCGCCGGGCTCGATGACGTAGCCGCCGAAGCTGCCGTCGCCGGTGCCCACGCCCGAGACCCAGTCCGCGCCCGGCTGGCGCTCCTCGAGGATCTGGAAACTGGTGCCCGACGATGTCGAGACCAGCGTGCCGACCGGGATGGTGATGGCGGCAGCGCCGTTGTTGCGGATGGTGACGGACTGCTTGGCGACGACGGTATCCTCGCCCTGCTCCAGCACGCCGGGGGCGGTGCCCGCCCATTCCTGGGTCAGGGCCGTCATGTCGTCGTTGACGACCATGTCGAAGACGCCGCTGAGATGGCCGTACAGACCGATATTCCCGGTGGCGATCATCGGCTGCGAGACGCCGGCGGCCAGCATCTGTTCCATCTGGCTGGCACTGCCGACGAATACGGTCGTGGTCCTGGTGGCCTGCGTCACGGCGCGTTCTCCGAAGCATGGGAGTCTTGCGCCGTCGCGTGTGCTGGCGATCGCACCGGATGGCGACCGCCGCGGCTAAGCCTCTTTGAAAGAGACCCTATGATTAAAGTGTTAAGAAAGAGTTTCCCGCTGCACGCCGCCCGTCCGGGACAGCAGAATTTCGAACCGTGGTTATGTTACAAGAACGTAACTGCGTCGATCACGACGCGCCCGCCGAATCGTTGCGGACAACAGTAATTTCATCGGGAAGAAAATGGATTCTCAAGGCTGAGCCTTGAGCGGGTCCAGGGCAGCGCCCTGGCCTCACAGACCGGCCATCCGCTGCACTCTGACGCCCGGTTGCCCGTTCGCCATCGCGGCGACATGGTCATGATGCGTGAACAATACGACCTGGGTGACGCGCCCGAGTTGCGCCAGCAGCGCGATGGCCGCCCCGGCACGGACATCGTCGAAATGCACCAGCAGATCGTCGGCGATGAACGGCAGAGGTTCGGCCTGTGCCGCATGCGCCTCGATGCTCGCGATCCGCAGCGACAGATAGAGCTGGTCGCGGGTTCCTTCGCTCAGCCCCTCCAGCGTACATTCCACGCCGTCGGCACGGATCGCCAGCAGCATCGCCCGGCCGGCGCCGTCATGGTCGACGCCCAGGCCGCCATAGCGCCCGCCGGTCAGCGCCGCGAAATGATCGCCCGCCGCACGCAGCAGCGGTCCCTGCTGCTGCCTGCGAAAGCGTTCGATGCCGGAACGCAACAGCACCTGCGCCACGCGCAGCCGCGCATAGCGCTCGGCGACCGCCCGGGCCTCGGCCAGCGCATCCTCGGCCTCCTGCGCCTTGGCGGCGGCATCGTGACCGTCCTGCATCGCCGCCAGCGCCGTCTGCGCACGCGCCTGCTCGGCGCCGAGCGCCTCGCGTCGGCCGCCGAGCTCGACCAGCGTCCGGTCGATCTCCTCGAGCCGGGCCATCGCGGCATCGACGTGCAGCGGCGCGGTCTCGGCGCGCAGGGCGGCCTCGTCGAGCCCATCGCCTTGCGCCAGCAGCGCCGCGAGAAGCCGGGCGCCGTCCTGGCCGGCGGTCGCGCGTCGGGCGGCACGCGCCAGCGCGCGCTCCAGGCCGGCATCGTCCGCAGCGCCGGCCGCCTCGCGCAGCGCGCGCAGTTCGGCCTCGGCGCGATGCAGGCAGGCGCAGGCCGCGTCGGCGCTCGCGCGGTGGGCTGCGATCCGCTCGAGCAGGGCGACCGCCTCGGCGGCCTGGCGCCGGGCCTCGCCGAGGCGCCGCTCCAGCCGGAAGGCGATCAGCGGGGCGGCCTCGTCGACCGCCGGCTCGCCCACGGCCGCGCGCAAAGCCTGGGTCTCCTCGGTGAAGGCGAGCAGGCTCGCCGCCATGTCGAGGACGCGCTGCGCGTCGCTGCGCCAGGCCGGGACCATCTCGGCGATCCGCGTCCAGGCGCCGCGCACCGCCTCCATCGCCTCGACGGGGGCGTTCTCGGAGAGGCCGAGGGCGGCCACCGCCGGCGTCCAGTCGCGCCGCCACGCCGTCAGCGCCGCCTCGGCCGCCGTCACCGCCTGCTGCAGTTCGAGCAGGCCGGCCTGCTCGCGCGCCAGCGCCTCGGTGCGGCCGCGATGCGCTGCCTCGCGGCACTCCGCCGCCTCGCACAGCGTCTCGGCGCGCAGCAGCATGGCACCCACGCCCTCGGGCGCTGCGGCCGGCGGCAGCAGGGCCGCGAGCACGGCGCAGGCGCGGTCGCAGCTCGCCTGCAGCGCATCCGCGCGCTGCCCGGCCGAGACGGCGTCGCCAGCAAGCCGCACCAGCTCGGCACGTGCCCGCCGCCATTCCGCCATCGCCACCGGCGTGCCAGGAACCAGGCCGGCCGGGGCCCACAGCGCCTGCCAGGCGGCCTCCAGCCGGGCCATCGAGGCGGACGCCGCCGCGTGCGCCTGCGCCATCGGCGGCCGACGCGCCCGCAGCAGGTCGAGCCGCGCGGTCGCGGTCAGGAAGTCGGCGACCCGCTGCGCCTCGTCGGCGCGACGATCGGCCAGCGCATCGGCCTCGTCGCGCAGGCGCTCGAACAGCGCCGGCAGATCCTCGGCCGCCGCCGCCGCTGCCGCATCGTCGCCCTGCCGCGCGCGCCGGAGGCGCTGCCAGACCCGGTCCCGCTGCAGGCGCGCCGCGACGCCCACCTCCCGCGTCGGCCCCGAGGCGCCGCGGGACAGCCGCGACACCTCCGCCTGCAGGGCCGCGATCTCGGTGGCGAGCGAGGCCGATGCAGCTTCCGCCTCGGCCAGCTGCGCCGCAGCCGCCTCGAGCCGGCTCGCCAGCGCCTCGCTATCGGCGGCCAGCGGCAGCCGGCAGCCGAGCAGCCCGGCGAGATCGCCGGTCCAGATCGGCAGCGCCGCCAGGGCGGTCGCCGTGGCCGATGCGGCGTCCGCCTGCAGGCGCCGGGCGCGTGCCAGTTCCGCCTCGAGCGGGCCCTCCGCGCGCACCCGCTCGATGCTGCGA
>CAXUCM010000046.1:0-15059 GCA_964249315.1 uncultured Acetobacteraceae bacterium
CCCTGGACCCGCTCAAGGCTCGGCCTTGAGAATCCATTAACCCTTGCCGATCACGCGGAGTGCAGCGCAGGCGGCGCCATACCCGTTGTCGATGTTGACGGTCACGATTCCCGGCGCGCAACTGGCCAGGATCGCGTTCAGCGCCGTCTGTCCGCCGGCGGCGACGCCGTAGCCGACCGAAGTCGGCAGCGCGATCACCACGCCGCGCACCAGCCCGGCGATCACGCTCGGCAACGCCGCATCCATGCCCGCCGCCACGATCAGCACGCGCCGGCGGCGCAGCTCCTCCAGACGGCGCATCAGCCGCCACAGCCCGGCGACGCCGACATCGGCGATCAACGGCGCGTCGTGGCCGCTGAACCGGAGCGTGCGCGCCGCCTCGTGCGCCATCGGCAGGTCCGAGGTGCCGGCGGTGACGATGGCGATCGCGGCATCGGCGCCGAGCAGCGCCGGCGGGCCGGAAAAGGCGGTGCGCGAGACCGGGTCGTAGTCGAGTGACTGCCGCACCGCCGCCGGCAGCGCGGCGAACGCCGCCGGCTCGAGCCGCGTCAGCAGCATCGGCGCGGAGGCGCGCTCCAGGATCGACGCGATCTGCGTCACCGACTTGCCGGCGCAGTAGATCGCCTCGCCGAAGCCGACGCGCTCCGGACGGCCCTCGTCGAGGACGAACTCGGGCCCGCTCACGATGCGCCACGCAGGAAGCTGCTGCCGTTGCGGTAGGGCGCGAAGCCGACCGGCGCGTCAAGCCCGGCCGCCCGCGCCAGCACCGACAGTTCGGCCGCGAGCCTTGCCCGGCTCGATGCGTCCAGCGCCGCCAGCGCCGCCTCGTCCAGCTCGATCACGACGCCGCCGGCGCGAATGCGGCAGCGCGCCGTGCGCGGCGACAGCGCCGCGATCACGTGCCGCTCGGCGGCATGCACCAGCGCCAGCACGCGCGGCTCGATGCGGATGCCGGTCTCGATCCGGCTCGACAGGCAGGGTGCGGAGGGCAGCTCGGAGAGCGTGCCGAGCCCGAGCTGCGTCGCCAGGGCGCGCACCGTGCGCTTGTCGATGCCGGCTTCGACGAACGGATGGCGCACGCCGTGACGCCGGGCCGCGTCCAGGCCGGGCCGATACTCGCCGAGATCGTCCTGGTTGGTGCCGGACAGGATCGGCCGCTCGGTGCGCGCGGCCACCGCGCCGTACAGGTTCGTCTTGCAGAAGAAGCAGCGATCGGCCGGATTGGCGCGATAGGACGCATCGTCGAACTCGCCGGCATCGAACACCTCGAGCGTCCAGCCCTGCGCCGACGCCAGCGTGCGGGTGCGCGCCGTCGCCTCCTCGGGGACCGCCGGCGACGTGGCGTGGTGCATGCTGACCCGGCCGGGAAGCACGCGCTGCGCCGCGGTCGCCAGCGTCAGGCTGTCGATCCCGCCGCTGACCGCGATCGCCGCCTGGTCCAGCCCGGCGAGCACCGCCTCGAGCCGATCCAGGGCGTTCACGGCTCGTCTCCCGAGGCGCGGCGCTCGGCGGCGCGTCGCAGCCGGGTGCGCGCGGCGTGGCCGGGCACCTCGCGCACGCAGTCCGCCTCGAGCTTGGCGGTGGTGCCGTCCGGCCGCTCGGCGAGCTTGACCCGCAGCATCCGGTCCTGCACCGGCACCTCGGCGATCCGGCGCGGCAGCGCCCGTCCCTGCACGAGCTGGGTGCGCAGGCCGATCGTCGTGGTCTCGCTGAAGCAGGCGGCGATCACCGCCTCGAGCGCGTCCGGCCGTGCCAGCACCTGCACCTGCACGGCGAAGCGGCCCTTCTTGCCGAACGCCGCGAGCTGGATCACGTCGTGCACGCCCGCCGTCGCGCGCACCCGGTCGAGCCCGGCGGCCAGCTCCTCGCCGGACTGGTCGTCGATCTCGAAGCTGACCACGGCGAGTTCCCGGTGCGTCGGCGGCGATGCCGCCGGCTGCGTGTCGAACAGCAGCGCGCGCAGGCAGTTGCTCATCCCGGGCAGCGTGCGCGTGCCGAGACCGATGCCGGAGCGTCGCAGCGTGCCGGGCGGACACGGTCCGGAACCGGCACCGAGATGGCGCAGGATCGCGGCCCCCGTCGGCGTCACCCGCTCGCCCTCGATCCCGTCATCGTGCACCGCCAGGCCCTCCAGCAGCAGCGCCGTGGCCGGCGCCGGCACCGGCATGATGCCGTGCGCGGTGCGGATGCGCCCGGCTCCGAGCGGCAGCGACGACACGCTCCAGCTGGCCGGCCCGATCGCGTCGATCAGCCAGGCGGCGGCGACGATGTCGGCGATCGAGTCCGCGGCACCCACCTCGTGGAAGGTCACGGCATCGACCTCGACACCGTGCACCCGCGCCTCCGCCGCCGCCAGGGCGGCGAAGATGCCGATCGCATGGACACGGACCGGTGCCGGCAGGGCGCTATCCTGCAGCCGGTCGCGGATCCGTCGCCAATGTACATGACCGTCCGGGTGCTCGTCCTGGTGCGTCGCCTCGACCACGAAGCGCCGGCCGGCGAGCGTGCCATCGGCATGGTCCAGCAACCGGCAGGCGGTGCCGCTCAGCGCCTGCGCCGCCTGCAGCACGGCGTGCAGATGCTCGGGGAAGATGTCCAGCAGAGCGGCTGCGAACATGTCGCCGGCGACGCCGCCGAGCGGATCGAGATGGACATGCCGCATGATCGCCGGTGACCTTCGTTGTCGCACAGGCAACGCGCGAAGACGGGCACGGTTACGCAGCCGGATGCCGTGCGAGGGTTCTCGATTGCATCGTCGCATGAGCGGCGGCATCGGTTCGCGTTCCATGTATCGAATTCTGGACGAGTTCGCAGATTACAACAGGGATCTTGCCGATTGTGCAGGCTGGCAACGGTCCGGCCGGCATGGCAGTTTGCCGGGATACCGACCGTCTCGCCGGCGCCGAGGAGAGGACCAACCCATGCAACCCTCGATGGATATCAGCGAAGGCCTGCTCAACGACGGCTTGATCATCATCAATCCGCAACCCTTCGCCACCGAGACGCGCACCATCATCGTGACCGGCGTCGCCCGTTCCGGCACCAGCATGGTGGCGCAACTGCTCGACATGGCGGGAGTCCTGATGGGGACGGATCTGGACGACGTCGTGTTCGAGGATCACGAGGTTGCGGACGCGTTCGGCAGCTCCGACCCGAACATGCTGGACCGCCTGGTCTCGTCGCGCAACCAGCAGTCGGCGGTCTGGGGATTCAAGCGGCCGCATCTGTTCCATCACTGCAGCCCGGATCTTGAGAAGACGTTCCGCTCGCCACGCTTCATCGTCACGTATCGCGATCCGGTCGCGGTCGCCAGGCGCAACCGCATCTCCGAACACGTGGAGGTCCTGACCGGGCTTCGCGCCGCGGCCGAGGACATCCAGCGCTGCACCGCCTTCACGCTCGGGCTGAGCTGCCCGGTGCTGCTGATCAGCTACGAAAAGGCGCTCCAGCGGCCGGTCGCTCTGGTGGAAGAGCTGATCGCGTTCTGCGGCCTTGCCGCGTCCCGGGAGCGGCGCGACCGCATGGTGGCAGCAGTACGCGCCAACCGGGACGAGTACGTGCGCCTGGCCAGGCGCATGTTCCAGGGATATGTCGACGGCGTCCATGACGGCTTCCTGCTCGGCTGGTGCTGGCAGATCGGCGTGCCGACGCCGCTGACCCTGGAAGTCGGCATCGGCGACCAACCCGCAATCCCGATCCTCGCCGAGAGTTTCCGCGCCGACCTGGCCGTGGCGGAAGTCGGCGACGGCTACCATGCCTTCAGGCTGGACCTGTCCGGCCAGGCTCTCGATGCCAGCGAAATCGTCACCGTGCGCGTGCAGGGGCGCCTGTTCGAGCTCGCCGGCAGCGGCAGGACGGTGGCGCAGCTGTCCGGCTAGCCGGGGCCGGGTTGCTCCCGATCCGACCAGACCCCATCGTGCGGCCAGGCAACGGGAGGAACCAGGACAATGGAAGCGATCGCGCTCAGCCGCAGCACATTGGCCGGGATCGCCCGGGCCGCCCGTGTCGCGCCGGTCCGGGTGCCGGGTTTCGACGTGACGCAGGTGACGCCCGGCATCGTCCATCTGGGCTTCGGCGGCTTCCACCGCGCGCACATGGCCCGCTACATCCACGACCTGATGGAGCGCGATCCCTCAGCGCTCGGCTGGGGCATCGTCGGCGCCGGCCTGCTCGCCGCCGATGCGCGCATGAAGGACAGCCTGCAGCCGCAGGACAACCTCTACACGCTGGTCGAGCGCAGCGAAGCCGAGGACGCGGCCACGGTGATCGGATCCGTCGCCGACATCGTGTTCGCGGGCGAGGACAGCACCGCGCTGCTGCAGGCCACCCTCGATCCGCGCATCCGCATCGTCAGCCTCACCGTCACCGAGAACGGCTACTGCCTGAACCGCGCGACCGGGCAGCTCGACCTCGAGCACGCGGCGATCCGCCACGATCTCGCCCATCCGCTGACGCCGAAGAGCGCCATCGGCATCCTGGTCGCGGCCTACCGGCTGCGCCGCGAGGCGGGGCAGCCGGCCTTCACCGCGCTGAGCTGCGACAACATCCAGCATAACGGCCAGGTGCTGCAGGGCGCCGTGCACGAGCTGGCGACGCGGCTGGATCCGTCGCTGGCGGCCTGGATCGCCGAGCATGCCAGCTTCCCCAGCACCATGGTCGACCGCATCACGCCGGTCACGCTGCCGGGCGACATCGAGGATCTGCGCGAGCGCTTCGGCGTCATCGATCGCTGGCCGGTCTTCTCGGAGGCGTTCCTGCAATGGGTGATCGAGGATCGCTTCGTGCAGGGCCGCCCGGCCTGGGAGACGGTCGGCGCGCAGTTCGTGACCGACGTCGCGCCCTACGAGTTCATGAAGCTGCGCCTGCTCAACGCCAGCCATCTCGCCGTCGCCGGGCTCGGCCAGCTCTGCGGCTACCGCTTCATCGACGAGACCATGGCGGACGCGCGCATCGCCGGCTTCATGCGCGCGCTGATGGACCGCGAGACCGGCGAAACGCTGCGCCCGGTGCCGGGGGTCGATCTGGCCGCCTACAAGCGCACTCTGCTCGCGCGCTTCGCCAATCCGAAGATCAAGGACACCGTGCAGCGGGTGAACACCGACGCGCCGCTCGCGACCCTGGTCGATTCCGCCCGCGACCGGCTGGCCTCGGGCGGTTCGATCGATCTGCTGGCGCTGGCGATCGCGGCCTGGCTGCGACGCGTGCGCGGCGAGGACGAAGCCGGCGCCCCGATCGAGATCCGCCACCCGCTCGCCGAGACCCTGCGCGAGCGCGCCGTCGCCGGCGGCCCGGACCCGCTTCCGTTGCTGTCGCTGGCGCCCCTGTTCGGCACGCTCGGGCAGGATGCGAACTTCGTCACGCCGGTCGCCGGCTGGCTGGAGGCGCTCTATCGCGACGGCGCCCGGGCGACGCTTGCGGCCGCGTCGGCGCGGCTGCAGTTCTGAGCGGAAGCCAAGGCCAGGGCGCCGCCCTGGACCCGCTCAAGGCTCAGCCTTGAGAATCCGTTTGTTGTCCAGGGCACGCTTTTCAGGCCGTGAGGCAGATCTTTCCGACCACTTCCTGCCTGGCCAGAAGGGCGAAGGCTTCGGACGCGGCGCCGATCGGAAAGGAACCCGCCATCGCGACCGGCGCTTCCACGTCCTTCCAGCAGCTTGGCTTCAGAGATCGGCCCTTCGATCCGGTTCGGCAGGATCGTGGACATCACCCGATCGCCGATCCTGAAGCTGAGCCTCTCCGCCAGCACCCATCACCGCGAGCAAAGATTGACTGTTCGGAGACAAGGCTGGGCTCTGCCCATTGATCCGCGTCGCGGCTCAATCGCCAAAGGCCTCGGCATGTGGAAACCATCTTATCAAGATAATTGGATTCTCAAGGCTTCGCCTTGAGCGGGTCCAGGGCAGAGCCCTGGCCTTGAAGGGTCAAGTGCTAGGAAGGCTGGTCTCACACGCCTGCGTCAGGAAGGTTCCCGGTCGGCGCGGCCGTGACCAGCCGGCAGAATAGCGCACAGACCAGGATGAAGGCGGCGAAGCCGAGCCAGGCGGCCGTCCTGGCGAAACCGGGCCCTGCCAGCGCCAGCGCGTCCTCGTTGCCGGTGGTGCCGATCACGCCGGCCAGGGCCACGCCCATCAGGCTCTCGCCGACGATGAAGCCCGATGCCAGCATCGTGCCGCGCCGGCGCGTGTCCTCGCGGTCGCGCGTCGTCCGGTCGGTCGCCCATGAAAGCACGGCACCGATCACCAGCGTCACCGACACGGTCGGCGGCAGATACAGGCCGATGCCCACCGCCAGCACCGCCAGCACCGGCAGCCGCAGGCCGCGCCGCTCGAGCAGCGCCGAGACCAGGATCAGCACCACGCCGAGCAACAGCCCGATGACGATCATCGTCCAGTCGAGCTGGTGCAGGAAGATGCCGCGCGCGATCGTCGACATCAGCGTCGCCTGCGGCGCGGCCAGCGCCTGGCCCGCATCCATCCCCGCGCGCGGCAGCGCGCCGGCGAAGCCGTAGGCGCGATACAGCAGGTTGAGCACCGGCGGGATCACCGCGGCTCCCGCCACGCAGCCGGCCAGCAGGGCGACCTGCTGGCGCCAGGGCGTGGCGCCGACCAGCTGGCCGGTCTTCAGGTCCTGCAGGTTGTCGTTGGAGATCGTCGCCGATGCGAGCACCGCCGAGGTGACGAACAGCACCGCGGCGATGGCGAGCCCCCGTCCCGGCGCCGCGAAGCCGGCCGGCGCGACGCCGCTTGCGGACAGCGCCAGCACCAGCAGCGAGATCAGCACGGTGGCGACGATCGCGATGCCGGAGATCGGGCTCGCCGAGGAGCCGACGATGCCGGCCATGTAGCCGCAGGCGGCGGCGACGAGGAAGCCGAACAGCGCGCAGAACAGCATGCAGGCGAACGCGGTGGCGAGCACCGGACCGATCGCGCCGGTCGGGGACCGGAGGAAGCCGGCGAACACGGCGAACAGGCAGAGCAGCAGCGCCAGGCCGAGACCGACGATCGCGACCGGAGGCAGGTCGCGATCGGTCCGCGGGCGATCCGCGCCGCCGGCACTTGCGGCACCGCCGAGGGCGAACGATTCGCGCAGGCCGCGGGCGACCGGTCCGATCAGGCCGAGCAGCGTCCAGATCGCAGCGACGCCGATGGTGCCCGCACCGATGAAGCGCACCTTGTGCGACCAGACCGAGGTCGCGAAATCGGCGAGCCCGACCCCGGCCGGGTGCGGCGTCAGCGCGGTCAGCACCGGCACGGCGACACCCCAGGACAGCACCGCGCCGAGCAGCATGGCGAGGCCGCCGCCGATGCCGACCAGGTAGCCGGCGCCGACCAGGGCGAGCGAGAAGCCGGTGGAGAGCCGGAACACCGCCGCACCGGCGCTCAGCGTCACGGCGGCGCCGTCGCTGAACAGCTTCAGCCCGCCGACCAGCAGCGCGAAGCCGGCGGCGCCGATGCCGCCGGCGAGCAGCCGACGCAGGTCGCCGCCGACGGCGGCGCCCTCGCCGACGCGCAGGATCTCCGCCGCCGCGACCCCTTCCGGATAGGGCAGGGAGCTGCCGGTGACCAGCGCGCGCCGCAGCGGGATGGTGAACAACACGCCCAGCATGCCGCCCGCGAGGCACACCGCGGCGGTCGGCAGGTAGGGGAAGCCGTGCCAGGCGCCGGTCATCACCAGGCCGGGGATGACGAAGATCACCGAGGACAGCGTGCCGGCGGCGGACGCCTGGGTCTGCACCATGTTGTTCTCGAGGATTGCGCCGCCGCCGTCGCCGCGGGCGAGCAGCCGCAACACCGCCATCGAGATCACCGCCGCGGGGATCGAGGAGGCGAAGGTCAGACCGATCTTCAGGCCGAGATAGACATTCGAGGCGGTGAACATGACCGTGATGACGGCGCCGAGCGCGAGGCCGCGCAGGGTCAGCTCGCGAGCGGAGGCAGCGACGGGGATGCGCGGCTCGATGCCGGACCGAACCTGCTGCATCATCGCCCTTCCGGTGTCGCCGTGCTGCGGCGATGCACCGGATCGGCCGGCAGCGTCAAGGGGCCGGGAACAGCAGCCGCATGGTGGTGCCCGAGCCGGGCGCCGTCTCGATGGCGAGCCTGCCGCCGGACTGTTCGGCGAAGCCGTTGACCATCGACAGGCCGAGGCCGGTGCCCTTGCCGCGCTCCTTGGTGGTGAAGAACGGCTCGGTCGCCCGCCGTGCCGTCTCCGCCGACATTCCGGTGCCCTGGTCCGCGACCGAGATCTCGGCCGGTCCCTCACCTTGCGCATCCGCCGCGAGCCGGCGGGTGGCGATGACGATGGTGCCGCCGTCGGGCGTCGCGTCGGCGGCGTTGCGCACCAGGTTCAGCAGCGCCAGCTCGAGCTGGCCGGCATCGAGCTGGGCCGCAAGGGTTCCGTCGCAGAGCTCGAGCACGACCTTGGCCTGGAACCCGGCCATCTGATCGAGGATGCCGTCGAAGTTGCGCAGCATCTCGTTCAGGTCGAGCGTCCGGTTGTCGTGGAACTGCCGGCGCGCGAAGGACAGCATCTGGTCGGTCAGCCGCGCCGCGCGGCGTGCCCCCCAGCCGGCCCGGTCCAGCTGCCTGGCGCGACGCTCCGCGTCCGGCTCGTCCTGCGCCCGCTCCAGGCTGGCCAGCACGATGGTCATCAGGTTGTTGAACTCGTGCGCGAGGCTCGAGGCGAGACCGCCGAGCGTCTCCATGCGCTGCGATTGCCGAAGCACCAGCTCGGCCTCGCGCCGGCGGGTCACGTCGAGCTGGCTGGCGAAATGATAGACCAGGCTGCCGTCCGCGTCGGTGACCGGGCTGATGAACAACGCGTTCCAGAACGACGAGCCGTCCTTGCGGTAGTTCAGCACCTCCTCATGCACATCCTCGCCGGCCGCGAGCGCGCGCCGGACCGCGGCAATGGTCTCCCGGTCGGTGCCGTCGCCCTGCAGGAAGCGGCAGTTCCGTCCGAGGATCTCGTCCTGGCCGTAGCCGGTCAGCTGCTCGAAGGCGCGGTTGCAGAAGATGATCGGGTTGTCCTGACGATGCGGATTGGTCAGGCACATCGGCATCCGGCTCATCTGCACGGCAGCGAAGAAGATGTCCCGACCGCCGGTATCCGAGCCGGTCGGGATCACGTTGCGGCCGCCCGAGGAGTGATGGCCGGGCTCGTCGTAGGTCACGCCGGGTCCATGGGTCTCAGCCTTCACGTCGATGATCCATCATCTGCTCTTCCCGAACGGCTCCAGTGACATGGTTCGAGTCGATCCAGAAATTAAGGGGCGAACGAACGGGGGATCTCGGACGTATGGTGTCACGGACGGCCTCGGAAGGTTGTGACGTGTGCGTGTTGCTGGTCGAGGATGAACCATTGATCCGCGAGATCATGTCCGAGGGTCTCCAGGATGCGGGCTTCGACGTCGTCGAGGCCGAGAACGGCGAGGCGGCGCTGGCGCTGATCCGCGACGGGGCGGACCGGTTCAGCGCGCTGGTGACCGACTTCCACATGCCCGGACGTCATGACGGCGCGTCGGTCGCCTCCTGCATTCGGGCGCACTCTCCCGGCATCCCGGTGGTCATCGCCACGGGCCGCCCCGAGGTGTTCCAGACGAGCTGGCGCGACGAGGACGGCTACCGCTTCCTGCGCAAGCCTTACACGGTGACCGAGCTGATCGGCCTGCTGACGCAGGTCCTGCACGCCTGCGCCGGCGGACCCGCGTGACGGGCCGCCGCTCGCCCCGGCCGCCCGTCTAAGGCCGGTTCGACGCGCCGGCTGCCGCGTCGAACGACGATCGCGCCTGCTCGATATCGGAACGGTGCGTCCGCGCCCAGTGGCCCAGCGCTTCGACCGGCTGCCACAGGGAATGGCCCAGCCCGGTCAGCGCATAGTCGACGCGGGGCGGCTTGCTCGGCGTCACCGTCCGCATTACCAGCCCGTCCCGCTCCAGGCCGCGCAAGGTCAGCGTGAGCATCCGTTGCGAGATGCCGCCGATCAGCCGCTTGATCTCGTTGAAGCGGCGCGGCCCGGACCCGAGCAGGGCGACGATCAGCACGCTCCACTTGTCGCCGATCCGCGCCAGGATCGCGCCGACCGCGCGACAGTCGCCGGTCGCATGATCGAAGGAAGGCGGCACATCCATGTGCCCAGGTGCCATCGATGTGCCTCCTTGCAGGATCCGTCCTGTGCTCATCACTCTAGCCCCGGTTACAGATCAGAACCAGGAAGCCTGAACCATGAAACTGCTCCATCTGGACTCCAGCATCCTCGGCGAGAACTCGGTCAGCCGCACGATGTCGGCAGCAATCGTCACGCGGCTGCGCGCCCTGCATGACGGCCTGGAGGTGACGTATCGCGACCTGGCCGCGGCGCCGATCCGCCACCTGTCCGGAGCCTACCTGGCCGGCCAGTCGCCCGACGTGCAGCACGACCAGGCGATGCAGGAGGACCTCGCCCTCGGCGGCGCGGCACTCGACGAGTTCCTGGCCGCGGACATCGTGGTCATCGGCGTGCCGATGTACAACTTCACCATTCCCAGCCAGCTGAAGAGCTGGGTCGACCGCATCCTGGTCGCCGGCAAGACGTTCCGTTACGGGGCAGGCGGTCCCGAGGGGCTGGCCGGCGGCAAGCGGGTGATCCTGGCGTTGTCACGGGGCGGCTTCTACGGGTCCGACACCCCGCACGCATCGCTGGAGCACCAGGACTCCTATCTGCGCGGGACGTTCGGCTTCATCGGGCTGCCCGAACTCGAGGTGTTCCGCGCCGAAGGCGTGGCCATGGGGCCGGAGCAGAGGCAGCGGGCGCTCGACGACGCGCTCGGGCGCATCGCAGCCCTCGGCACTGCTTGAGGTTGGGGCTCCGCCCCAAACCCCGCCAAAGGCTCGCCTTTGGAAACCTCTAGATGGATTCTCAAGGCCGAGCCTTGAGCGGGTCCAGGGCAGAGCCCTGGCCTTTCATGCGCTACGGCGCCGCCAATCCGCGAGCAGGTCGCCCAGGGTCTGCGGCCAGGGGATGCGCGGCGCCCAGCCAAGCAGCAAGCGCGCGCGCGACGCATCGCCCACCGCGCGCGGAATATCCGACGGGCGCATGCGCGCCGGATCCGGCTCGATCGCGACGCTGACGCCGGCGAGGGCGATCAGCTCGGACAGCAGCGTGCCGATCCGTCTGGGAGTGCCGGAGGCGAGATTGAGCACGCTGCGGTTGGGCAGCGCATGGGCGCGCGCGATCGCCAGCGCGTAGGCGCGTGCGACGTCGCGCACGTCGAGGAAGTCGCGCTCCGGATCCAGGTTGCCGGTGCGCAGCAGCGCCGGCTGCCGGCCGGCCTCGATCAGGGCGATCTGCCTGGCAAAGGCCGGCAGCGCGAAATCCTCGCCCTGGCCGGGGCCGGCATGATTGAACGGGCGCAGCCGGATCACCTGCAGGCCGCCCGGCTCGCCGGGTGCCGCCATCGCGCCGAGGGCGAGGTCGGCTGCCGCCTTGGTGGCGCCGTAGACGTTGATCGGCGCCAGCGGCGCCGTCTCGTCGAGCGGGGTGCCGACGGCAAAGGAGCGGCCGTAGGCATCGGCCGAGGAGACATGCACCAGCGCCGCGTCCGGCGCGTGGCGAGCCAGGGCCGCGGCCAGGCCGAGCGTGCCGTGCAGGTTGACCTGCCAGGCGCGCGCGGGATCGGCGCCGGCGACGCCGATCGCCGCGATCGCGGCCAGGTGCAGGCACACGGACGGCTGCACCGCTAGCACCCGTGCGGCCACCGCGTCCGCGTCGGTGAGGTCGCAGCCCAGCGGCAGCAGCGTCGCGTCGGGCAGGATCTCCGCCAGTGCCGGCGCCAGGTGACGGCCCGCGAAGCCGCCGAGGCCGGTCACCAGGACGCGCATTGCCTCAGGTCCGGTGCGACCGATGCCGGGCGAGATCGGCATCGACCATCTCGCCGATCATCGTCTCAAGCGAGGTCGTCGCCGTCCAGCCGAGCACGCGTCGGGCCTTGTCGGCATCGCCGAGCAGGACGTCGACCTCGGCCGGGCGCATCAGGGCGGCGATGCTGGTGACGTGCGCCTGGTAGTCGAGGCCGGCATGCGAGAAGGCGATCCGGCAGAGCTCGCGGATCGAGGTGGTGCGACCGGTGGCGATGACGTAGTCGTCGGGCCGCTCCTGCTGCAGCATCAGCCACATGGCGCGGACATAGTCGCGCGCGTGGCCCCAGTCTCGGGTGGCGTCGAGATTGCCGAGCGGCAGGCTGCCGGCGAGGCCGAGCTTGATGCGGGCGACGCCGTCGGTGACCTTGCGGGTGACGAACTCGATGCCGCGCAGCGGGCTCTCGTGGTTGAACAGGATGCCGGAGGAGGCGTGCAGGCCGAAGCTCTCGCGGTAGTTCACCGTCATCCAGTGCGCGTAGAGCTTGGCCGCGGCGTAGGGCGAGCGCGGGTAGAACGGGGTCTTCTCGTTCTGCACCGGCTGCTGGATCAGGCCGAACATCTCCGAGGAGGAGGCCTGGTAGAGACGCGCCTGCGGCCGTGCCAGGCGGACCGCCTCGAACAGGTTGACCGCGCCCAAGCCGGTGACCGAACCGGTCAGCAGCGGCTGCTGCCAGCTCGCCGCGACGAAGGATTGCGCAGCCAGGTTGTAGACCTCGTCCGGTCCGAACTCCTGCACCAGCCGGATCAGGCTGGACAGGTCGAGCAGGTCGCCATCGACGATCTCGACGCGCTCGAGCACGCCGAGCCAGCGCAACCGCTCGCTGACCCGGTCGGCCGAGGCCGAGCGGCGTGCCAGCCCCACCACCCGGTAGCCTTTCTCGAGGAGCAGGGCGGCCAGATAGGCGCCATCCTGGCCGGTGATGCCGGTGATCAGAGCTGTGGGCATGATGTTCCTTGGGGCTTCCTCGGCCGGCCTGCGTGAGATTCAGCGAGTAGAGCAAGGCCGCGCGGGGCGCAAATTCCAGGGCTCTGCCCTGGACCCGCTCAAGGCTCAGCCTTGAGAATCCATCCACAAGAGGTTTCCAAAGGCGAGCCTTTGGCGATCGAGCCGCGAAGCGGATCGATGGGGGCGGAGCCCCAATCTCAACGGCTCCAGTCCAGGACCTGGAACGGCGGCTGCGCGTCATGCTGGCCGGCCTCGGCGTCGATGCGCAGGACCGCCTGACGCACGACGCGCGCGCCGTCCGCCCCTGCAGCCGACACGCTGACCCGGAACAGGCTCTCCTCGACCGGCGCATCGCTCAACGGCGGCGGCGTGCCCAGCATCTCGGTCAGCGCACGCAGCACCAGCGGATCGGCGGCGTTCGGGTCGGGATCGGACTCGCGGTAGAGCGAGAGGTGCGGCGACAGGCAGGCCAGCAGCGCCGGCGTCACGCCGAGCACAAGGCCGAGTTCGTCCAGGCTCTCGAACGGCTGCGCGGGCGGCGCGTAGCCGCGTCCGGCGCGACGATAGGCATCGGCGCCGTAGCTGGTCTGCGCGTTCGGGAAGCGCCAGGCGACGATGGCGCCGGCGACCGCGGCGGCGGCCGGCCGCTCGAAGCCGCAGCCATGCACCATCGCCGTCATCAGCTCCAGCGAGGCGATCGACGGGTTGACCCGCCCGGCCTCGTTGGTGATGCGCAGCCGGATCTCGGCGCCGTCCTCGCGCAGCGTGTGCACCGTGCCGTCCGCCGGCCAGTGCGCGCGTCCGGCCGCGGCGACGTGGAAGCCGGCCTCCTGCATCGCGCCGTCCGCCACCGCCTGCAGCGCTGCCTGCGCCCGCAAATTGCCGGCGAGACGCAGCGCCTGGCGTCCGGAGCCGGCGATCTGGGTGATCAGCAGCGACAGCAGCGACAGCGTCCACAGCACGATCAGCAGGGCGAAACCGCGATCGCGGCGCATGGCTCAGGGCTCGATGCCGACGCTGCGCAGGACCCGGTGGTTCGGATCCGAGCTGCCGCTCGGCCGCACGTTGTCGTACGGCACCGAGGCGGCGCCGCTGAGCTCCTCGCGCAGATCCTCGGTCAGCGCCTGCGCGTCGTGCTGGTCGCGGATCACGTGCGGGGTGATCAGCACCAGCAGCTCCTGGCGCGAGCGGGTGTTGTTCTGGGTCGAGGCCAGCGCGCCGAGGATCGGGATGTCCTTGAGCCAGGGGATGCCGCCATTGCTGCGGCTGTTGTTGTCGGTGATCAGCCCGGCGATGCCGATCGCCTCGCCGTCCTGCACGACGACGCGGGTGTTGACGTTGCGGGTGGTGAAGGTCGGCGAGTTCACCCCCGGCGTGGTGACGCCGCCGGTCTGCACGGCGCTGACCTCCTGCGAGACGTCCAGCGTCACCATGCCGCCGGTATTGACCCGCGGCGTGATCTCCAGGATCACGCCGGTCGGCTGATACTGGATCTGGCTGACCACCTGCGCCGTGTTGGTCAGCGTGCTCTGCGCGGTGCCGCTCTGGTAGGGCACCAGCGAGCCGACCTGCAGGCGCGCCGGCTGGTTGTCGACCACCATCAGCTCGGGGCTGTCCAGCACGTGCACGGTGGTGACCGACTGCAGCGCGGAGATCGCGAACGGGGCGCCGCCATTGCCGAGCCCGCCGATCACCAGCCCGGGCAGGGTGGCGCCGAGGCCGGCCGCGGTCACCGTGCTGGCGAGCGTCCCGGTGACCGCGGTGCTGGACGTGGCGTTGCTGAGCACGCCGTTGATGCCGCCGGACTTGAAGAAGAACTGCGTGCCGTACTGCAGGTTGTCGTTGAGGTCGACCTCGGCGACGATGGCGTCGATACGCACCTGCAGCGGCACGATGTCGACCTTGCGCAGCATCTGGCTGACCGCGTCGGTCTCGTGTTCGGTGCCGTAGACCAGCACGGCGTTGTTCTGCACGTTGGCGATGATGCGCATGCCGCCGGTCTCGCCGCCGCCACCGCCGCCGCCCGCGCTGTCGAGGCCGCCCAGCAGCGGGTTGGCCGAGGCGCCGCCGCCGCCGCTGCCCGGGGTCGGACTGCCGGTGGAGCCGGCGCTGGTGCCGCCGCCGGAGAGGCCGGAGGCGCTGCTGCCGATGCTGCTGCCGGTGCCGATGCTGCTGCCGCCGAGCCCGCCCAGGCCGCCGGTGCTGGTGCCGCCGACGCC
>CAXUCM010000047.1:0-12038 GCA_964249315.1 uncultured Acetobacteraceae bacterium
GTCATAGCCGAGCCCGCGCAGGATCGTGCGGGTCAGCAGCATGGCGTTGGTGATCGCGTCCGCCACCGCGGAGCCGGAATGGAACTGGTGCACCCGCCGCCTGGTGCGGCTGGGCGGCGGCATCGCCACGGCCGGCGTCGCCGTCTCCGGCTCGGCCGGCCAGGTTGCCGGCAGCGGCAGCGGCAGCATCTGCGGCGGTGGCGTCAGGGATGGTGGCGGCTTCGGGCTTGCCGGCTTGGCGAGCGGCGGCACGGCGGGAGGCGGATCGGCCGGCACCGGGCTCGGCGAGGGCGGCCGCGCGCCGCCCTTCAACGTCCGCAGAGCCCCGCGCGCAGGCCCGGTCAGGCGCCACGAGGTGCTCTGCTGCACCGCGCTGAGCCAGGCCCGGCTCTCGTTCAGGGCGAGCGTGGTGTGATGCAGCTGATGGTGCGCGCGCGCCAGGATCTGGGCGTTCGCGGCGAGTTCGGCCCGGCTCGCCGCCAGCGCCTCGCCGCTTGCATGGCCGTCGCGCAGCGCCGCCTGCAGGCGCAGGTGCACCTGCTGCAGCTCGTGCCGGGCGAAGTGCAGGTCGTGCCGCAAGGCCGCGTTCTCGCCGCGGACGTCGCGCCGTTCGTCCGCCAGCGCCTGCTGCAGGCGGGCGACCTCGTGGCCGGCGGCGTCGTTGCGCGCCCGGGCCCGCACGGCCTCGTCGCTCCTGGCGGCGAGGTCCCGCTCGGCGATGTCCGCGCGCGTCTCGGCCCGGACGATCCGCTCCGTCCAGGCGCCGTCTTGGGCGCGGATGAAGTCGTCGAAGAGGTTCGGCGGCGTCCGGAAATGCGGCGCCAGCGCGTCCGCATGCTCCTCGGCCAGGTAGAAGCGGTTGAGCCCGTCGAACCAGACGAAGCGGTAGCCCTGCGCGAGCAGCCCCGGCTCCCAGGCGGCATGCGCGGCTGCCTCGACCAGGATGATCCAGGGACGCCAGCCGGCCAGGTCGGCGCCGGCGAGCACGTCCTGCTCGGAGCCCGCGACGGCGATCCTGAGGAAGTGGATCTCGCCGCGCACATGCGCGCGACACAGGCTGGCCAGCGTGCGCACGGCGACGAACGCCGCCGCCTCGGCGTCCTCGCCTCCGACCGCGAGCTGCAGCGTCAGGTCGCCGGGCCGGCCGGCGGCCAGGCGGGCGGCGGCTTCCGGCGCCGGCTCGACATGGATGCCGCGCCAGCCGCGCTCGAAGAAGGCGCGGGTGACGGAGTCGATGTCCGGGTGCGACGCGCCGACATCGATGTAGAAGCCCCGCGGCACGTGGCGCAGCGCGCGCCAAAGCAGCACGTCCTCGCAGTTCCGGGCATGGGAGACGAACGTCATCGAGGCACCTTCAGGCCGGCACGCTCCAGGCCGGCATGATCAGAGCGTATGCACCGCGGACCGCTCGCCGAGGCTGAGCGCCATCGGCGCGCGGTCGGGCGCCGTCGCGAAGCCGATCGCGCGCAGCACCCCGCGCGCGGAGTCCGTCCAGCTGACCGGTCTGAACTCGCGTCGCACCTGCTCGGCCCAGGCCTGGGTCTCCTCCGGCGTCTCCACCGCGTAGCGTATCACCTCGTACGCCTCGGCGGCGTTCTCCGGGTCGAAATAGCGGGCGAGATGGCCGCCCGCCTCCGGCAGCGAGGTGGCGCGCGAGATGATGCACGGCTTGCCGAACGACAGGCTCTCGGTCACCGGCAGGCCCCAGCCTTCGTACAGGGACGGGAACAGGGTGAAGCGGCAGCCGGCATAGAGCCGTTCGAGTTCCCCGTCGCTCGGGTCCTCCACCAGCATGATCTTGCCGTCCAGGAAATCGGCGTTGCGCAGCTGCTGCATCAGGTCGCTGACCAGCCAGCCGACGCGCCCGGCGAACACCAGGGTCGGGATCTGCCGGTGCGGCATCTCCTCGAGCATGCGTCGCCAGACCCGGAACAGCAGCAGGTGGTTCTTGCGCGCCTCGATGGTGCAGACGACCAGCGCGTAGCTGCCCGCGGGCGGCAGCCGGCCACCCTCGTCCGGCGCCGCCTTGAGGGCGGTGCGGACCGCCGGCGAGGTGAAGCCGGTGCCGATCGGGATCGGGTGCGGCGGGCTGCGCAGGGTGTAGCCGCCGGCGTCCGCCTGCCGGACGATGTCGGCGGCGCTGGCCCGCGAGATGGTCAGGAAGGTGTCGACCAGCGGGAACACCTCGCCGGTCCATTCGCGAAAGCGCAGGGTCAGGTACTGGTCGCACCATTCCGGCCGACGCAGCGGGATCAGGTCGTAGACCAGCAGGGCGAAGCGCAGCCCGCGCTGCCGCTGCGCGGTCTCGACCAGCTCGGCGTAGAACGGGTGGAACCAGGGCGAGCCCAGCACCAGCAGCACGTCGCCGGGCTCGCAGGTGGTCTCGAACGCGGTGACGTCGTGCAGCGGGGTCGGCGCGGGCAGGTCGCCCGGTGCGGGCGCCGGCACGGCTGCCGCCGGCGGCGTCGCGCGCCGGCGCATCGACCCTCGGGCGCGCGCGCGCACCGCCTCCGCCATGACGGTGCCGAGCTCGGCGAGCGCACTGCCGGCCTGGCGCTCGGCCTTGTAGAAGGCGATCAGCGGATGGCGCAGGGCGGCGGGCATGCGATAGGCGATCCGTCGCAGCGGATCCCGCGAGAGCGGCCGCCCAGGCTGCGTCGCGGCTGGCTGCGGCCTCTTCTCGGAGGCCCGGTCGCCGGAGGTCAGGCCGCCATAGAGCGTGTCCAGCTCGGCATAGGGAATCGAGCAGAAGCCCTTCTGCGATCCGGCATGGCGGACGAAGCGGACGTGCTCGCGCGATTCCGGCAGGGTCGCGAGCGCCCGGCACAGCTCGTACTCGATCCGCTGGATGCCGCTCGGTCTCGGATTGAACGCCGCGTACTGGAACAGGTCTTCGACATCGATCCAGATCTTGTTCGCCAAGAGGTCATTCTCCGTCTGCGGCGCCGCTTTGCGCTGGACGGCTCACGCGTGGCAGTATCGCGCGGTGACGGCATCCTGCCAACTGTGACGGGCTGCGTCGTTCGGATGAGGCGACCATGCGGGCTCCGATTAGCGGATGGGCGGCGCTGGCGTGCCTGCTGTTGCTGGCTGGTTGCGCGCAATCCGCCTGCAGCGATCCCGACGTGCTGGCCTTCGTGGCGCGGGCCAGGCAGTCGCACGACCTGTATGCGGTTGGCCTCACCGGGGACCCGGTGCGCGAGACGCCGCTCGATCGACCGGGGAGCGCCCCGAGGACGGCGATCTGCTCGGCCTGGCTGCTTTCCCGGAACCCGGCCTACCAGCCCGGTGGCGGCCAGCCGCGCATCGTCCGCACGCGCCAGGATTTCCGGGTGGTCAAGCTCGCCTCGGGTTACGAGGTCGGACTGTCGAGGCCCTGATCGCCATCACGGGCTCATGGGCCAGGGATTTACAGGGATGCGTTAAAGTTGTGAATGTCCCCGGCTGGCGCAGCGCATTCGAGGTCACATGCTTGGTCAAGTCCACTCGGCACTGGGATCTTCAATCCGGGTGGACGGGACCAGCCTGATCGTCACGGGCGCCGGAGAGTCCGGCTGGCCGCTCTACGGCCCCTACATCGAGCTGCCTGCCGGCGCCTACTCGGTCGGCTTTCGCATCACCGCCGACGCGACGGACTCTGCATCGTCTCCGCACGAGGGCTGCGGCTTCGTCGATATCTGCCAGGAGGATGGGCGGCAGATCCTGGCCAGGAGGGAGTTTTCGGCCGTCGATCTTGCAAGGACGGACGGTCATCTCAGTCTCGAGTTCACGACCGCAGAGCCGGGACTGTTCGAGTTTCGGGTGTTCGCCGCCGGCACTGTCGGACTGACGATCCGGCAGGATCGCTCACTGACCATGGATGCGGAGTGCTTCCGCGCGGTCGTCGGCGGCACGTCCTCGTCACCAGCAATCGTGGAACCTCGTATCACCTGCGGCGGCTTCTTCCTCCAGAACGTGGCGCTGTTCCGGGGCCTGCCGGGGGGGGGGGCGTCGCTGAGCCCGACCGCCGAAGGGACCGTCGCTACCCTGCTCGGTATCAGCATGCACGTCGAGAATACCGAGGACTTCCAGGTCATCCATGAAGTGATCGTTCACAACGATTACAACTTCATCATGAAGCAACCGGTATGTGTCGTCGATATCGGGATGAACGTCGGTATCGCCTCCTTGTACTTTGCGAAGCTCCCTTTCGTGAAGGAGGTCCACGCCTTCGAACCGTTTCCGGTGCCATTCAACCGTGCGCTCGCCAACCTGCGTCTGAACCAGGATCTCGCCGGCAAGATCAGGCTGTATAATTATGCGCTCGGCGGCCGCACGGAAGAGGCGACGGTGCTCTACAGCGAATCGCAGACGATCGGCGTCTCCGTGCGAGGCGCGGGACATGGTGCGCCGCTCTCCATCTCGATCCGGGACGCAGCCGACGCATTGTCGGACATCATCGAGCAGGCCAAGGCTCGGGGACACGCCGTCGTCGTCAAGCTGGATTGCGAAGGCTCGGAGTTCCCGATCTTCGAGACCCTGGCACGGCGCGGCCTTCTCTCCGAAATCAGTGTCTACCTGATCGAGTGGCATAAATGGTGGTCGGAGAAGACGACGCAATGGGACTTGATCGAGCCGTTGCTGGCGCACGATTTCATCGTTCTGGATCAGACCGACATCGCCAATCCGCATGCGGGATCGCTTTACGCAGTCAGGACACGGTCTTGATTTTTAGGCAGGCATGACGCGCCTGCGCGTCGCCGTCGTCGCGAGCCCACGTTCCGGTAACAGCTGGGTCAGGCAAGTGCTTCGAGACTCGCTCGATCTCCAGGATTACGCAGTCCACAACTATCTCGACCTCCCGGACCCGTTCTCCGAAAGAGCAGTCCTCCAGATCCACTGGCCGCGCGAGCCGAACTTTCAGGCTTTTCTTCGCAAGCACGAGTTCAAGGTCGTCGCGTTGCGTCGGCATCCGCTCGATATCCTTCTGTCGGTGCTTCATTTCGTGCGACGCGAGCCAGCAACGTCGCGCTGGCTGGAGGGAAACGCCGAGATCCCCCCGGACCTTGCGCAAGCCTCGCCGACCTCTCCCGAGTTCAAGCGGTTCGCGACCGGCCTCGGAGCCGAGAATCTCCTGGCGGTCGGCTATCAATGGTCGTTTGAACCCGCTGCCGTCTTCAGTCGATATGAAGATCTCGTCGCGACCCCCAGAGAGGGGTTTCACAGCCTCGTCTCGCAGCTCGGAGGAAACTCGGAACAGCTGGACACGGCGCTCGGCAGGAACACCATCGCGACGTTCCAGGCAATGTCGAACAGGCACGGATGGCAGGGCAGACCCGGGCTGTGGAGGCAACTGATTCCATGGCCGGCCGGACGGCATATTGCCAAGCGTCATCAACATGTATTTACCAGAATGGAGTATACGGTTCCCTTCCACATGCTCTCCGAGCGCCGAGCGGAGCGTAACTGGACGAGGCTCGTTCATGAATAAGTGGATTCTCGAGGCTGCGCCTTGAGCAATCGAGCCGCGAAGCGGATCGATGCCGCGAAGCGGATCAATGGGCGGCGCCCCGGTCTTCCTGTCCCGTGATCATGCAGCCAAGCTCGGTGGCGCACTGCTTCCAGGTCCGGATCTGTGTCGAGAACGATGTCCGGAGTGCGCCTCGCCGCTCCTTGTCAAGCCAGTCTCGTATCGCGTCGGCCAGAGCAAGCCGGTCTTCGCCCTGAAAGTAGGTTGCATGCTCCCCTGCCACTTCGCGGAAGACCGGGATGTCGCGGGCGAGGACCGGAACGTCGTGCAAGGCGGCTTCGATGATGGGAAGGCCGTAACCCTCATCCAGCGAGGCGGCGAGCAACGCGGTGGCGTTTCGATAGACGTGTTGCAGCATCTCGTCGCTGACGTCGCGCAACCAGAGAAGCCGTCGTCCCGCTTCCGGCTTTTCGGACAATCGCCGGCTCACATCCTCCACGTTCCAGCCCGCCCTGCCGACCACGATCAGCGAGACGTCGACACCCTGGGCCCAGAGATGCTCGAAGGCCTCCAGGGCCTGGCGATGCCCTTTCCGGGGCTCGATGGTACCGACCATGAGGAAGGCTGGGCGCTTGTTCATGACGCCGATGATGCGGTCCGCGTCAGCCGGCAGCCCGACCGTTGCCGGACTGCCGCCAAGGTCCGCCCCGTGCGTGCAGACCATGATCTTTTGCGCGGCTTGGCCGGTCGCCTGCCTGCCGAGCCAGCCACGCAGGACCGCCTCCGTGGTCCTCGAGACGCAAACGATCCGGTCGGCGATGTCCGAGACCGTGACCAGCCAGTCCGAGAACAGGGCGCCGATACCCTCCGGGAAGAGGCCTGGATGCTGCACGGGAAGCAGGTCGTGCACCATCTGGATGTAGGTCAGGCCGCGTGCCTGAGCGTGAGTGATCCAGGCGCGCTGGTCGTCGAGGATGGAGGGCGTCCACTCGGTGTTCAAGAGGACGTCGTTCGCACGTGGATAGACCGGCGTGTCCGGCGCCGACCACGGCAAGTCGAAGCTCGCGCGAGCATAGGCGTGCGCGTGCACGTAGCCCTGCGCCGTCGCGCGTACCGGCTCCACATGCATTCCCGGCGGCGGCGCTTCGACGAGAGCGGCAAGCAGGCTCCGCGTCACCCGTTCTATGCCGCTGCGCAGATCGTTCGACGAGAGCGCGGTCACGTCGTATAGCAACCGCCCGGCCATCGCTCGCGTGCGGTTCAGTTCCATACAATCCTTGATCCGTGCCGCATCCGCGTCGCCGATGCGTCGCTCGGCGACCAGCGCCTCGAGCCGTTGCCGCATTCGGCGCTCGGCTGGTCCGGCGCCGAGAGCGATCGCCTCGATCGCATCTCTGCATCGACGAGCCACGATGGCTGGAGCGAACACCTTGCGGGCATGATCGAGACTGCGCGTTGCGAGAGCGTGAGCCCGCGGCCGATCCCGATAGAGCTGGAGCAGCGCGTCGCGAAGCTCGTCATCCGTGAACTCGTCGGATAGCCGTAGCAGCATATCGGCAGGAAGTTCGGCGGCAGAACCATGCGCGTTCACGATCAGCGGGATACCCTGCTGCAGGCAGTCGAAGATCGCGGCCGACGTCTCCCCGCGCGACCGGGAGCGAAGCTGCACGGCTGCATCCGCCGCTGCGAGATGATCGTCGTAGACTGGACCACGGACGAAGCCCGTGATGCGCGCGCGGCCTTCACCGATGCGATCTATGTCTTGCTGCAACTTCCCGCCGTAGGCACCCCCATCGTTCTCGCCGATGAAGATGAGCCGGCAGGATGGCTCCCGGTGCAGCCCGCTTGCCACCCAGGCATCCAGCAGGCGATGGTTGAGCTTGGTCACCGACACCCAGCCGAAGCTGCAGACGACGAACTCATCCTCGCCGATATGGAGGCGCGCGCGCGCCGCTTCCCGGCCCGTCCGGCTCTTCGGAGTGCGGAAGAAGGGAACGTGCCAGAGACGCCGTGCGGCCGCCTCGCCGTACCAGGACCGCGCAAGATCGATTGCATGCCGTGAATGCACGAGCACGCCGTCAGCCATTGCGATGACGTCGCCGCTACAGGGCAGAGGCTCGACATCGCCCCGGCCCTGACGCGCGCGTTCGGCCAGGAGCCCGGTCAGGCCGTGCGATCGATAGACGGCCCGGTCGAACACATGCCCGTCGGCGCCATGCGTTCCCATCCAACGTAGAACCGAGGACAGGTAGAAATCGTGCAGCATGACCACACCGGGCACCCGCGCCAGGAGATCGAACATGTGCGCATGGACCGGTGAGTTGCCGAACTGATACAGCACGCGGTCGAAGCTGTCTGCATTGGCTTCGAACCAGGCGAGGTCATGCACGGCGAAGTTCGCGAGCACCCAGTCATCATCGACTATAGCCTGGGTCACGATGCAGACGACTTCGTAATATTTGGCAAGTTCCGGCAGGTAGTCGGCCGTGTAGTGCGCGACGCCCGAAAGCTCCGGCGGCAGGGGGGCGACGACGGCCAGGCGCGGACGATAGCCCGGCACGGTGACGCCCCGCGAGAGACGCCGCTCATGCGCGTGCTCGAACGCGTCCACGGCGCGACGCCCGGACTCCTCCCAGGTAAAATGCCGCACCCGCTCCGGCCCGGTCGACCGTAGATCCTTGCGAAAGCCGTCATCGCTGAGCACGCGCGCCATCAATGCAGCGATCGTCTCCGGCTTCTCGGGATCGAACAGCGCATCCTGCCTTCCGACGATCTCGGGCAGGCTGGTGCGGTCGGAGGCGATGACCGCGGCGCCGCATGCCATCGCCTCGGCCACCGGGAAGCCGAAGCCCTCGTGCAGGGAGGGGTAGGCAAGCACCGCACACAGATTGTAGAGCGCTACCAGATCCGCGTCCGGTACGTAGCCGGTCATGACCAATGCACCGGGCGGCAGCGATGACGCAGAGCTCGCGAGCATCTGCTGCTCCCGCTCGTCGAGTTCGCCGGCTACGGCGAGACAATGCGTGTCCTGCAAGGCGGGCGGCAACCGCCTGAACGCGTCCAGGAGTGCGCCGACATTCTTTCGCGGATCGGCGGCGCCGGCATACAGCACGAAGGGCCGTTCAAGCCCGTATTGCCGGCGGAGCCGTGTCGCCTCGTCGTGCGTGAAGGTCAGCCGGCGAAAGCTTGGATCAATGCCGGCGGAGATCGTCACGATCCGTTCGGGCGGCACGTGGAGCGCCGTGATCGCTTCCTGACCCGAGGAGGCCGATATTGCCAGCAGCGTCTCCGCGCGCTTCAACGACTGCAATTTGCGCATGTAGTAGGCGCGCAGGGACGGGTGGTTGAGATAGGTCTCCGGCCTGAGCAGCGGGACGAGATCGTAGAGCGTCGCCGTGTTCGGCAGCGAGGAACCGGACATGCCGATGGAAACGACCGCATCATCGACGAAACCTTCGAACAGGCTGGAGACATGCACGATGTCGGGCCGAAGGTCCGCCAGGAACTGCTCACGCAGCAACTCGGCGCTTCGCGCGCGCCAGGAATTGCCGCCATCATGCTCGGCGACTGGGGACGGGATCTCGAAGACAGCGAACTGGCTTGCCGGGACGAGATCAGCGAAGGCGGATCGTATGGCACGGGTCGCTGGAAGGTTGCCGTTCAGCGCGAAGACGACCTCATGCCTGCCGTCGCGGGACTGTGCCTCCGAGGCGATCGCCCGAGCAAGCGACAGCGTATAGCGCCCGATGCCGCGGAACCTGCTCGCGCTCTGTGCGCCCTGGAGGTCTACGACGATTCTCATACGTCCTGCCGCGCCATCAGCGGATGAGCTTCTTCGCGTTCATTCTTAGGAAGTGGCTCGTCGTCCGTATCGGTAACGTCAAACGCCAGGAGTGGCTGGCGAGGGTCGCCTGCAGGCGGTACTGCAGGTGCGCGGCTTTTGCAGCTTGCTCACGCTGCGCCGCGGCGGATGCATGAAGCAGGTCTTCATTGGCGCGGGCAGCTGCGGCTGCGGCCGCCTGTTCGATCTCCGAGGCGCGCCGCGCAGCCTCCGACGCGCGGAGCGCCTCCTCTGAAGCGAGGAGTGCCGCCTCCGACTCGCGCTGTGCCGCTTCCGAGAGGCGGAGTGCCGCAATCTCCTGGTTGGCCTGCTCGACCAGCTTCTCGAGTTCCTGCACGACCTCGCGCTGGGTCGCGAGGCTCGCACGCAGCAGGTCCGCATTCGCGTCGGCGCGGTTGATCGTTCGTTCGAGTTCTCGCTGCTTTCGCAACGCGTCGGCGACACGAGCCTCGCTTGCCGCGGCGCGGACGTCCGCTGCCTCGATCTCCTGACCACGATGGATCAGCAGGACACCCAGGCGATCCACCTCTTCTCGCAGACGATGCGTCTCCGAGCGTTCACGATCGAGCGCTATCTGTACCCTGCTGTCCTGGGCGCGGACGAAATCATCGAAGACGTTCGGCGGAATGGCGATGCTGGCCGCGAGTTCGCTCTTCTCCTTGGCGACGTAGAAGCGGTTCAAGCCGTCGAAATAGGCGAACTCATAGCCGCCCTCGATCAGGACCGGCTCCCAGTCATCGCTCGTCGATTGCGGGGAGAGCGGTGCTGTACTTTCGACTAGGATGATCCAGGGTCGCGTGCCGTTGAAGTCGAACCCCTCGATCACCTCCTTTTCCGCTCCCTCGACATCGATCTTGAGGAAATGGATCGTCTCGTAAAGATGGTCACGCAGGACGCTCGAGAGCGGCAGTGCCGGAACGATGACGGGCGCGACTCCCCATCCGGCCTGCGCATGCCGCTCCGCCACCGTAGCGTCGAGCGTGGAGAGTCCGGACCCTGCGATGGCGTGCAACGTGCACAAGCCGGCCTGGCTGGAGGCGGCGACGCGCAGGTTGAGGTCTCGTCCGCGGGCGGTGACGAGATGGTCGAAATGCTCCTCCAGAGGCTCGATGTTGATGCCGGACCAGCCGAGATCGTAGAACGCCTTGGTGACCGAATGCTCGTCCGGATCGGCAGCGCCGACATCGACATAGATACCGTTTTCGATGTGACCGAGTGCGCGCCACAACACGACGTCCTCCAGGTTCTGCGCGTAGCTGAGGAAGCTCATCCTGTTCCTTTCGAGATGCAGGCCATGTGAACGCGCAAGATCGTCCAGCGGGCACGGATCGCACGCATGGTATCGGTGGCAAGCACGTCTCTTCAGCCAGCTCCCTTAGATGAATTCGATCGACTGAGCGGAGACGCCCAGTGTTCTGCCGTCACGTGATACAAGGTTTGCAGCGGGGCGAAAGCTGTCGGACAGGATGCGGAGATAGATCCCGTCGGGTGGCAGCTCGAGAATCATGAGCATTCGTTCTCCGTCTGCCAGATGCGTGTCGCCCTGACAGCTGTCGGGACATGGATCATGTTCGATGGCATAGCCGCAGCGTGCCAGGAGCTCGGCGAAGTAAGGTCCGGAAAAGCAGATGAAGCCTGCCGGCTTCAGAGATTTGGGGCCACACACAAACACGTCCTCACGCTCATAGTGCTTGCAGAAGGAGGACGTGCCGATATCGCAAAAGAGCTTGCTGAGGCTCGTGAACTTCTCCTCGGCACCCCTCATGCCAAGAGTCTTGCCGATCTCGGCCAGCAGTTCCTTCAGGTCGCTTATGCCTCGTCTCATACCAACTCGCGTCGCACCGGAACCTACAAGGCCAGGGCTCCGCCCTGGACCCGCTCAAGGCTCAGCCTTGAGAATCCATTCAGAGGTTTCCAAAGGCGAGCCTTTGGCGGGGCTTGGGGCGGAGCCCCAACCTCACCCCTCGGTATGTCGGTCGCGACGCTACCTGTTTTCAGATTGCGGGGCAAAATGCGGTAGTCCGGACTGCCGCTCGGCCGCCGTCAGCGTGTTGCGCAGCAGGCAGGCGATGGTCATCGGACCGACCCCGCCGGGCACCGGCGTGATCCGGCCGGCAACGCCGACCGCCTCGTCGAACGCCACGTCGCCCACCAGGCGGGTCTTGCCGGAGGGCGTCATGATCCGGCTGATGCCGACATCGATCACCGTGGCGCCGGGCTTGATCCAGTCGCCCCGTACCAGACCCTGGCGGCCGGTCGCCACCACCAGGATGTCGCCCTGTCGCGCCAGCTCCCGGATGTTCACGGTATGGATGTGGGCGATGCTGACGGTGCAGTCGGCGTTCAGCAGCAGCTGGCTCACCGGCCGCCCGACCAGGTTGGAGCGTCCGATCACCACCGCGTGCAACCCGCGCAACGGACCAAGCTCGGCCTGCAGCAGCAGCAGGCAGCCGAGCGGCGTGCAGGGCGCCAGCCCCGGATGGCCGAGCGAGACGCGGCCGACATTGACCTGGCCGAGCCCGTCCACGTCCTTGTCCGGATCGATCGCATCGAGCACCGCCGCGCTGTCGATGGCGCGCGGCAGCGGCAGCTGCACCAGGATGCCGTGCACCGTCGGGTCGCGGTTCAGCCGCTCGACCAGGGCGAGCAGCTCGGCCTGGGTCGTGTCCTCCGGCAGCGCGTGCGAGAACGAGCGCATGCCGACCGCACTGGTCTGCCGGGCCTTGTTGCGCACGTAGACCTCGCTCG
>CAXUCM010000047.1:12048-15000 GCA_964249315.1 uncultured Acetobacteraceae bacterium
CACCACGGCGAGTCCGGGGACCAGCGCGTGCTCGCGGCCGAGGCGGTCGACCTCGGCGGCGATCCCGGCGGTGATCGCGGCCGCGCGATGCTTGCCGTCGATCAGGCGGGTCTGGATCTCGGTCATGGCGTCGGGCTGGACCTTGCTTCGGCCCCCGGAACAGGGGGATACGGCGGGCGGGACACGGCAGGAGGACGGGCATGGAGCAGATACGAAAGAATTTCGGCAGCGACAATGTCGGGCCGGCCGATCCCGCGGTGATGCAGGCGGTGCTGGAGGCCAACCAGGGCAGCGTCGGCTCCTACGGCGCCGACCCGTGGACGGCGCGGCTGCAGGCGCAGTTCGACGCGGTGTTCGAGACCGAGACGGCGGTGTTCCCGGTGGCCACCGGCACGGCGGCGAACGCACTCGCGCTGTCGGCGCTGGTGCCGCCGTACGGCGCGGTGTTTTGCGACGAGGTCGCCCACATCATGAACGACGAGGGCGGCGCGCCGGAATTCTTTACCGGCGGCGCCAAGCTGCTCACCGTGCCGAGCCCGGACGGACGCATCGAGGCGCAGACGCTCGCCCGCGCCATCGCGCGCCGGCGGGTCAGCGGCGTGCATCAGAGCCCGGCCGCGGCGCTGAGCCTGACCCAGGCCACCGAATGGGGCACCAGCTACGCGCCCGGGCAGGTGCAGGCGCTCTCCGAACTGGCGCATGCGCACGGCATGCACGTGCACATGGACGGCGCCCGCTTCGCCAACGCGCTGGCCTGGCTCGGCTGCAGCCCGGCCGCGGTGACCTGGCAGGCGGGAGTCGACGTGCTGTCGTTCGGCGCCACCAAGAACGGCGCGCTTGCGGCCGAGGCGGTGGTGTTCTTCCGTCGCGAGCTGGCCCAGGATTTCGCTCGCCGGCGCAAGCGCTCCGGGCACCTGTTCTCCAAGCAGCGCTTCCTCAGCGCGCAGCTCGTCGCGACGCTGCAGGACGATCGCTGGCTGCGCAACGCGTCGCGGGCGAACGGTGCCGCCTTGCGGCTGTCGGAAGCACTCGCCGCCGTGCCCGGGGTGTCGCTGGCGCAGCCGGTGCAGGCCAACGAGGTGTTCGCCCGCATGCCGGAGCGCCTGATCGCGCGGCTGGAGGCATCCGGCTACGTGTTCTATCGCTGGTCGGGCACCGACACCGGCACCGACAGCATCATCCGCCTGGTCTGCGCGTTCGATACCGAGCCGGCCGACGTGGACGCGCTGCTCGGCGTGGTGCGCGGCGGGGCGGTTTGACACCAGCCGCCGCTGACCGTGACTCATCAAAGCCCGCGGGTTCAACCTCCGGACTCCAATCAAGGCAAAGCCTTTAAAAGCGGATTCTCAAGGCTTCGCCTTGAGCGGGTCCAGGGCGGAGCCCTGGCCTTACATGGGTCACGTTCAAAGGCCGTTGGTGGGAGGCCGGGCACTGCCTGCCTTCTGGCGCGGGAACGGTCGGCGCGGCGGATGGTTCTAGGCGGCGGATCTCGAACCGCGCGGAGTGTGCCATGTCCGATCAGGCAGGACCGAAACCCTTCATCCCGTACTGGCATCTGTGGACCGACGCGGATGGGATCAGCCACCAGGCGCAGTGCCATCTCAGCGAATTCGAGCTGAAGGGCGTCGGCGCCGCGGCGCCGCAATGGAACAACCGGCATCCGCGCGGCGAGGCGACGGTGGTCGTGACCGTGCAGCCGGTGGGCTGGGTCGGCACCTGGCACGAGAACCCGGCGCCGCAATGGATCGTCGTGCTGTCCGGCCGCTGGTGGATCGAGAGCATGGACGGCACCCGCGTCGAGCAGGGCGCCGGCGAGTTCTCGCTGGGCGAGGATCAGGGCTGCAAAACGGTCGAGGGACGAAGCGGCCATCGTTCCGGCACCAGCGGCGACGAGCCGGCCGTGCTGATGACCGTGCAGCTGCACGTGGATCCGGTCCGCTCGCCCTGCCACGTGTCCTGACGATGGACGGCGTCGAGATCCACCACCCGCGCTTCAAGCAATACGTGCTGCCCAACGCGCCGCTGGTCGAGCTGGGCGAGGGTTTCGCCTGGCTCGAGGGACCGGTCTGGTTCGCCGACCAGAACTGCCTGCTGTTCAGCGACCTACCGAACGACCGCATCATGCGCTGGAGCCAGAGCGGCGGCGTCGCCACCTTCCGGCAACCGTCGGGATTCGCCAACGGCCACACCCGCGACCGCCAGGGCCGGCTGCTCGGCTGCTCGCACCGTCATCGCTGCATCACCCGCACCGAGTGGGACGGCACCATCACCGTGCTCGCCGACGCCCTCGGCGGCAAACGGTTGAACGCGCCGAACGACATCGTCTGTCGTTCGGACGGCACGATCTGGTTCAGCGATCCCGTCTACGGCATCAATACCGACTACGAGGGCGGCAAGCAGACATCCGAACTGCCGCCGGCGCTGTACCGGTTCGATCCGGCCGACGGCAGCCTGCGTGTGATGTCGGACGCGTTCGAGGGCCCGAACGGGCTCTGCTTCTCTGCCGACGAGCGCCTGCTCTACGTCGCCGAGACCGGCGGCCAGTTCGATGCCGATCCGGTGCAATGCATCCGCGTCTTCGACGTGCTCGATGGCGGCTCGCGCCTGTCGCCGGGGCGCCTGTTCCACACCATCTCGCCCGGCTACGCGGACGGCATGTGCTGCGACGAGGACGGCAATGTCTGGAGCAGTGCCGCCGACGGCGTGCATTGCATCGCACCGACGGGCGAGCTGCTCGGCCGCATCAAGGTGCCATATGTCGTCTCGAACCTGTGCTTCGGCGGCCGCAATCGCGCGCAGCTGTTTCTCTGCGCCTCGCACACGCTGTTCGCGATCTACACCAACACGCGCGGCGCCACGCGGCCCTGAGCGAAGTCGGCGCCACCGGCGCGAACGCAAGAAAGGCCAGGGGTTTCACCCCTGGACCCCGATCAAAGGCGGAGCCTTTGAAAT
>CAXUCM010000048.1:0-14879 GCA_964249315.1 uncultured Acetobacteraceae bacterium
GCGCCAGGTAGTTTAGTCTCAGCTTGATGGTCGGCAGGATCTGGACGGGCATCGGACGGGCAAACGGGGCGGCCGTGCAGAGATGGATATCGAAAGGTGGCCAGCATGCCGCCATGGCAGGTGTTGTTCGGGTTCAGATGGCGACGCTCGATCCTGAAGCCGCAAAGTAACGCGTCGCCATCCGCCTTGACCCAGAGCCGGCCGCACAGACCGCGGCAGCTTCACGTTCAGCCGACCCTCCATCAGGCGTTCGAGATTGTCCGCCGACAGGGCAGCACCGGCCGCGACAGGCCGGCATTTTTTTCGGCGGTCTCGCGCACCCGCGCCGTCAGGCCGTCCAGTTCAGGCATGCCGGCAGCTCCTCAAAAGGCGGCGTCTCCGAGCGCCATGGTCGAGTGCTGGCCCGACGTGATCTCCAGGAACAAGGCGGTGGCCTGCGGCAGGATGCGGTCGATGAAGAGTTGCGCCGACGCCACCTTGGCACGGTAGAAGCCTGCATCCGGACCCGCGTCGCCCACCTTGGCGTGCGCGATCGCCGCCGAGCGGACGAACATGTAGCCCATCACCACCAGGCCCAGCAGGCGCAGATAGTCGGTCGCCGCGGCCCCTGCTTCCTCGGGATCCTTCAGCCCGGACTGCGCGATCTGCCCGGTGGCGAGCTGCAGCGCCCCGAACGTCCCCTCCAGATGCTCGACCATGCCGCCGATGGCCGCATCCTTGCGATGGGCCTCGATGAACTCCGACACCGGGTGGAAGAAATACCGCAGCGACCGGCCCTCTCTACACCGGCGCAGATGAACACCTCGCCGGCCTCGAGCGCGATGGCACCCGCCGCCATGTGCACCGACTGCATCGAGGAGCCGCAGAAGCGGTTGACGGTGACGCCGCCGACCGACTGCGGCAGGTCGGCCAGCAGCCCGATCAGCCGCGCAAGATTCATGCCCCGCTCGCCCTCGGGAAAGACGCAGCCGACGATCAGATCCTCGATGTCCTCCTGCTTCACCCCGGTCCGCTCGACCAGTCCGCGCACCAGCTGGGCCGCCAGGTCGTCCGGTCGGACCCGCGCGAGCGCGCCCTTAAAGGCGAAGTGGAACGGCGAGTGGGCATAGCCCGCGATGACGATGTTATTGATCAAGGGCGCGTCTGCGGGCTCGGCTTCGCGGTGGTAGCCCATCCACGACCTCCCACAAACTCCAGCGGATGTTCATCGGCACGGCGCTCGCGGCGGCCAAAACAATGATGAGGTAAGCCTCGGGAGAGTGACTCGTGAGCGCCAGCACAGCGACCGCCCGTCGGCTCCCACCCCCAGCGTTCAGCCTGGGCAGCTGTTCGGCTCACCTGCGCGCTGATCTCGGCCCAGCTTCGGTGACGGTCGCTGAACGTTGTTGAGGGCCCACGCGGCTGAACCGGAAGGCGCTCTGCAGTCCACAAGCGATGCCCGACTTCTCCCCTGTCATTCTTTATGTCGCCTGTGACTCTGTCTCGCGGCAAGTCCGCTGGTCAGCTTCTCCGCAAAGCTCTCCCCGATCTCGTCAGGCTTCAATTCACCATCGGGCCGATACCAATGCCCGATCCAGTTCAGCGACCCGGCGATGGCGAACGCCGTAAGCTTTGCGTCGCATGGCATGATCGAGCTGTCTGCGACCCCTTCGGCGACATAGCCGCGGAATACCGCGTCGATGCGACGTTTGGTCGATTGCGCGACCGCCGAATACCGCCCGGACAGGTCATGGACATCAAAACGCACTAGGCTCCGGCCGTAATCGGTGGTCATCACCATCGCGTAGCCGCGGACAAGCTCGCGCAACTTTACTAGGCCCGTACCACCCGCCGCCTCGATGCTAGCGATGCAGTCAAACACCGCATCCTGTCCCAAGACCCAGCACTCGAAGAGAATCTCGTCCTTGCCGCGGAAGTAGTTGTATATCGCCGGCTTGGTGATGTTCAGGCGCTCAGCGACCTCATTCAGCGTTGCACGGTAATAGCCTTGCTCCAGGAATAGCTGCACCGCCGTCCGAAGCACGGCCTCACGCTTGGCATCGCGGTCACGCTTCCTCGTCTCGAAAGGCTGCCAGGGAGAGGTGTTCATGTCGATGTGCTCATTAGACCCACCGGAAAGCCTTGTTGACAATCTTCAAGGCATATCTTACCTGTGGGTAGCAACAAGTCCAATAGGTCACTTACGGAAGCGGGCTAGAGGTCACAATGAAGCGGATCAAAGGGCGGGGCGATGGATCTGGATCTGGGTGAAAGGGTCGCAATCGTCACAGGAGGAGCTCGAGGCATCGGCGCCGGGATCGCCCAAGCTTACGCGGTAGAGGGCGGACGCGTAGTGATCTGCGATATCGATGGCACGGCAGCAGAGGCTCGCGCGGCAGCTCTTGAGGCTAAAGGCTTTGCATCGATCGGCCTCAAGGCCGACGTAACGTCGCACGACGATGTCGCCAGAGTTGTAGAGACCGCGATGAAGCGATTTGGTCGCATCGACGCTCTATTCAACAACGCAGGCTTCCCTAGAGACTCCTTCATCTCGAAGATGACTGAGCAGGACTGGGATGCCGTGGTCGATGTTATTTTGAAAGGAGCGTTCCTATTTACCCGTGCTGTAATGCCTACCATGATCAAGGCGCGCTCTGGACGGATCATAAACATCTCATCCCGCGCCCATCTCGGCAATCCGGGCCAGGCGAACTATTCCGCTGCCAAGGCGGGATTACTGGGCTTCACACGGGCGACCGCGCTAGAGTCGGCGAAATTCAACATCACGGTCAACGCGATCGCGCCCGGCTTTATCAGGAGTGAAGGCATTGAACGACTGCCGAATTACCGGCAGGTCGCGGAACGTGCGATCGCGAACACGCCCGTAATGCGTGTTGGCGAAGTCGAGGATATCGCGCGGGTTGCAGTCTTTCTGGCTTCACCCCATGCCGGCTACATCACCGGCGAGGTCATGCACGTCACGGGAGGCCGATATAGCTGAGGAAAGCCTGCCGCACGCTCCAGCGCGGAGCCGGCAACCGTCGCCGATAGACGAGTCGACCGTCTACCTTGACGATATCGAACTGGGTGAAGTGTTCACAACGGTCGGCCGGACGGTGACCGAAACCGACGTCGTGCAATTTGCAGCACTCTCGGCGGACTACAACTCACTGCACGTGGATGCCGAGTTTGCGGCAAAGTCGCCATTCGGGCAGCGGATCGCGCATGGGCTACTCGTCCTTGCAATTACGTCAGGTCTTACCACACGTCTGCAAGTGATCATGCGGATGACTCAAGCTATTCGGGCGCTTGTAAACCTGGAATGTCGATGGCTTAAACCGGCCTTCATCGGCGATACGATCCATGTCCGGGTCACGGTCGAATCGAAGGACGACACCTCCAAGCCGAACGAAGGCCTCATGGTGCTCCGCCGTGACGCGATCAATCAACGCGGGGAGACTATAATGGAGAGCCGTTGGAAGATCCTCGCAAGGAAGCGTCCTCATGTCTGAGACGCCCCGTTCTTCCGCATCTGATATCTGCCCCTCAGCATCCAAAGCCAGCAGCATAGGCTATACCACGCGTGACGAGATCTTCGTCCGCGGGCGCTCGCTGACGAAGGAGCTAATGGGTAAGCTCGATTTCGTAGACATGATCTTACTGCAGATCACGGGTAAGGTTCCTACGCCAAACCTGCGCGCGATTACCAACGCAATCCTGGTCGCAGTCTCGGATCACGGCATCACCCCAAGCGTGATTGCAGCCCGGATGACCTTGCTCGGTGCGCCAGAGGCGCTCCAGGGAGCGGTGGCTGCCGGCCTACTTGGAGCCGGAGACCACTTTCTCGGCACCACGCAGAAGGCCGCAGAACTACTGACGCGCTCTCTAACCGGGCGGGAGAGTTGGCATGAAGACGATCTTCGCAACGAAGCAGAGAGGATCGTCGCCGATGCAGTCGGGACGAAGCGCGCCCTCCCCGGCTTCGGTCACCCGATTCATACAGAAGGCGATCCAAGGACTGAGCGCCTGTTCGAGATCGCACGCGAGACGGGCTTCGATGGTCGGCATTCAAACCTTCTCCGAGCGATCCATGCGGCGCTCATCCGTCAAAGGGGGAAGTTCATCCCGCTGAACGTTGCGGGCGCAATCGGGGCCGTTGTGTCTGACATGGGGTTCAAGCCCGTCATGTCCCGAGCGTTTTCGCTGATCGCGCGCACGCCTGGGCTGGTTGCGCACCTGGCCGAGGAGATCGATCGACCGATGGCCGACGCGACTTGGAAGCTTATACTTCGCGAAAGCGGTGGTTTTGGTGAGGCAGTGACGCGGGATCACGAGTCTCAAACTGTGACGCCGGAATCCACTTCATGATACGAAGTGGGCGTATTTATCCAGTCGCACGACAATCTCGGTACAATGATGGAGATGCCCGCAGGACTTTGCAGCAGGGCTCCGGTGGGCGGCGAGATGACTGTATGAGGCCTTCGCCTTCGCGGCTTTTCGCCCGAATCGGTAGAGAGGCCAAGAGTGGTGGGAACCGTGCGAGTGAAGTCCCGCGGCAGACCTGCTCAAGCCAATCCGCCGCTTGTGAGAGGTGATCAACATGGACTTTAGCCTTTCTTCCGAACAGACGAGTCTACAAGACACGCTGAAGCGTTTTATGAAGGCGCGAGTCGCGCCTCTCGTCAGCGATTATGAAAAGCGTGAGGAGTTCCCGTGGGAGTTGATGCGGGAGCTGAAGGATTTCGGATGCATCGGCGGCCTTCTTCCTGAGGCCTCCGGCGGCTACGGTATGCGGTACTCAGACTTTGCGATTGTCATGGAGCAGGCCGGCTACTACTGGCTTTCGCTACGTGTACTTCTCAATACGTTGAACATAGTTTCGCTGTTGATCGATACACATGGTACATCGGATCAGAAAGGCCGATATCTCGACCCGATCCTCGCCTGCGAGCGCCGTGTCTGGGTCGCCATCACGGAGCCAAACCATGGCTCGAACGTGGCGGGTATCGAGACAACCGCCCTCGACAAGGGGGACCATTATCTCATCAACGGCAGCAAGCTCTGGATTACCAACGGAACCCGTGGCGAGATCGGGCTTCTAGTCGCGAGGACCTTTAGCGACGGCTGCGATGGCAAGCTAAGCCTCTTTATCATCGACAAGGAGCTGACGGCTTACGAGGCGCGTCGTGTTGGGTCGATGTTCATCAAGAGTACCGGCACGTCCGAGCTGTCCTTTTCGGACGCGATTGTCCCAAAAGGGAACCTGCTTGGAGCCGAGGGTGAGGGCCTGAAGGCTATTCTCACGGGTCTGAACTTCGGCCGGCTCAATGTAGCCATGGGCGCGGTCGGAGCCGCACAAGCCGCGTTCGATCTCGCGTCAGAGTATGCGACCGGCCGCAAACAGTTTGGAAAGCCGATCGGCAGTTATCAGCTTGTGCAAAAGCTCATTGTGGACATGAAGGTGCGCATCGAAGCGGCTCGCGCGCTCTCTCACAAGGCCGCGTGGGCACTCGATCAGGGCCTGCCAGCCCGAATGGAATGCTCGATCGCCAAGTTGTACGCAACAGAGAGCGCCCACGAGGTGGCGAGCATGGCGCTTCAGGTCTACGGCGGGTCCGGATATAGTACCGATCTCCCCATTGAACGTATTTTTCGCGACACCCGAGGTGGGGTCATCCCGGAGGGTACGTCCGAGATTCAAACCCTGTTAATCGGTCGCGAGCTGCTCGGGATCTCGGCCTTCTGACCCGGTCTTTGTCGAGGAAGCCGTTTCGCGAACATGCACATGGACATGCCCTTCACGCGCTCGCTTTACCTGAACGCGAGGCGTTCCCCGTCGAAACCAGCAATCCGCTTTGGCGATGTAACTTGGACCTATGGATATCTCTTCGATCGGACGTCCAAGCTCGCCTCGCTGCTTTCAGCTCAAGGTGTTGGCCCAGGTGACCGGATTTGTGTGCTGAGCGAGAACCACCCGGACATGCTCGCTCTCTTCCTTGCGGCCCAGGGCCTCGGTGCGGTTCCCGCTCCAATCAACTATCGACTTCGCCTTGAGGAGATCACGGCAATTATCGAGCGTACCGAGCCGCGACTACTCGCCCTGGGGCGCGGCTACGAGGGCATCGCAGACTGCGTCGAGACCCGCTCGCCCGGGACCACCATCCTATCCATCGCGGGGTCAACGGGGCCCTTCGAGATCGATACGGCGTTACAGCGCGCGCAGCCATTCACATTTGACTGGTCCAACGCCTCCAATATGTCATTGCTGCACACCTCGGGAACGTCAGGCATACCGAAGGGTGCACTTCGCTCAAAATGGGGAATGACAAATCGAGCGATCGAGCAGGGTTTCGGGCAGAACGACCGGACCCTTTGCGTCCTGCCGGTCTGCCTCTCGGCGGGCTACAGCTATACGCTGCTGCCGCTTTATCTCGGGGCCACCGTCTTCCTCGAGCGCGACTTCGACGCTGACCGAGTCTGCGACCTCTTAGAGCGAGAAGGTATCAACTCGACCTTTCTCATACCGACGCTCATTGGACGCATCGTAGACAGCGAGGGCTTCTCTTCCCTGAAGTGCCCGGAGTTGCGCCTGATCCAGAACGGCGCCGGCTCCCTGAACTTCACCATCAAGCGGCTTCTTCACGAGACGTTCGGGCCCGTCCTCGGCCTCTATGCCGGAGCGACGGAGGCCGGTCCTTATGCGAGTTACCGTGGCACCGATGTCCTCACGCACGAGACCGGCAACTGCATTGGCCGGCCGTTCTTCGGGGCGGAGATTCGCCTGCTGCGTGAAGATGGATCGGAAGCTCCTCCCGGAGAGATCGGCGAGATCTGCGTCCGCAGCGCGATGCAGTTCGACGGCTATGTCGACGACCCTGAGCTGACGGCATCAACCCGCCGAGGCGATATGGTGTCGGTCGGCGATCTCGGCCAGTTTCGGGACGACGGCTACCTATTCCTGGTCGGCCGAAACCGCGACATTATCAAGTCGGGTGGCATCAACGTGTCGGCAGCAGACGTCGAGGAGGCGCTCGGCAAACACCGGAACTTGCTCGAGGTCGCCTGTATCGGATTGCCGGATCGCGTCTGGGGCGAGGCGATCTGCGCTGTCGTGGTCTGTCGCGCCGGGACGGTTGTCGGCGAGCGCGAGCTGTTGGAGGTCTGCGAGGCAGGGCTCAGTCGCTTCCAGCGCCCGAAGCGCTTTATCTTCGTCAACCAGTTGCCGCGCAACTTGTCCGGCAAGGTTCAGAAGGGCCGTTTAAAGGATGACGTCATCAGCGGCGTGCTTAGCTAGGAGTTGCTGATCTGACGTTTGCCCAGGTACCCGCCTGCTTCCGCGCTTCGAGGCGAGCCACCTCAAACAGGGCTTTGTGTGTGAACCGTTTGCACGAGAGGATAATCATTGTCGAGAAAGGCTGGGTCTGCGTGGTGACGATGATGATTGAGAAGACCATTTAGATCAATCTGCGCGAGGCGGCGGCGAGCTTGGCTGGATGTCGGTCGGGCTCGGTGCTACGGACGATGCTGCTATTCCCGGGGGTCGACGCCGTTGGATGAGCACGCTCGGCTGGTAGCTCTCAAGCCGTCTTAGACCCTGCTCGGCGAGTAGTAATCCTTTGAACGCGCGGTAGTGGCGCAGCGGATACGCTTACTGTCGGTTAGCCAGCGTTTAGCGTTACCGAGAAGAAAAGCGTTGCGCGGTGCCATCTCGGTAAGGAGACGCTGCGGGATGAGCTGGGACACCGGATTTGTGGACGACGTGAGCCGCCTTGTTGCGCACCAGGACGGGTAAAAAGAATGATAACGAGCGAGCTGCGTTTCTCACACGTTCAGGACGGTGGGGTCCTGCTGCCGCCTATCTGCCACTCCTTCAGCGGAGGCCCCTTGAGCTCCGCTCCAAAGCATCACGCAATCGCGCAATGTGCTGTATCCCCCTGTGCGGATCGCGGCCGTATCCGGTCGACTTCACGACAGGCGCTTGAGGGTGGCGCTCAGATACGGCAACCAGAAGGCCCTAGAGACGCCTTTCGGAGAGGTGGCTGTACCAGTGGGCTGAGCGGGAGGCTGATGTGAGCGGCGTGCTGTCTGGACTTAGGGTCGTGGAGATCGCCGGGATTGGTCCGGGACCATTCTGCGCTATGCATCTCGCCGATCTCGGTGCCGACGTAATCACCGTACAGCGGCCCGATGGGGGCACTGGTTCGCTCGGCCCCGAGACGTGCCTTAATCGCGGCAAGCGCGCGGTCGTGGCCGATCTCAAGACAAGCGAGGGACGCGAGATCGTGCTTGGCCTCGTTCGGGACGCCGACGCCCTGATCGAAGGAATGCGGCCCGGCGTCATGGAGCGCTTGGGTCTAGGCCCCCAGGTTTGTCAGAGTAGGAATCCGCGTCTGGTGTTCGGTCGCATGACGGGGTGGGGCCAGTCGGGACCGTTGGCCCAGATGGCCGCGCATGATGCAAACTACATCTCGATCTCGGGCGCCCTCTGGCATGCGGGCTCTCCTAAGGAGCCACCGATCGCGCCGTTCTCGGTCGTGGGCGACATCGCTGGCGGAGCACTCTATCTCACGATCGGCATCCTCTCCGGCGTCCTCCAAGCCCGCGCGACCGGCGAAGGCTGCGTCGTGGATGCTGCGGTCGTGGACGGCTCGGCGCACACGCTGCAACTATTGCTCGCAGCGAGGAAGACGGGTTTGACCGCAGAAGAGCGCGGCAAGAGCATCGACGACGCCTCGCCGTTCTACGCCACCTATCTCTGCGCCGACGGCGGTTATTTGACGGTGGGCGCGATCGAGCCGCAGTTCTACGATGAGTTGCTGAAGAAACTCGGCCTTGAGGACGATCTCGCCTTCCAAAAACAGTGGGATCGGGAAGACTGGCCCGTGTTACGATCGCGGCTCGCGGCTATTTTCCAGACACGCACCCGGGACGACTGGTCGTCGCTGTTCGAACGAAGCGATGCCTGCGTCGCCCCGGTCCTGAGCCCCGAGAGCGCGGCACTACACCCGCACAACGTTGCGCGCGGGACCTACTTCGAGCGCGAAGGTTTCCTGCAGGCAGCCCCGGCGCCTCGCTTTGATGGTCAAACCTGTCGCCCCGGCCCAATCCCCAGACATGGGCAGCATACCGTCGAAATCGCAGCGCAACTGCGCGAAAGGAAAGAGGCTGGGATGTGGGCGACACGGCGATCAGATGACGCGGGTTAACATGCGTTCGGCGAGCTCGTCCCCGCCTTGACGGGCAAGCTGGTCATGGACTTTTCAGCCGGCGCTTTTGGGACCTCCCGAGGTGAAAACCATATCTCTCCAGCGATGCTGTGAGGTGCAGCTTGGCGCGCTTAGAGTTATGCTCAATGTCACAATGCTCTGAAAGACGATCTACTCGGGAATTACGCTTGATCATTCACTGGCCCATAGTCTCGACGGCCAGCCCGAGAACGTCGCCCAACTCTTGTCAGTCGGCTCCAAGCACGTCCACATGCCCGCATAACCCTGCCGTATGCGATCGCGCGCGGCAGGCTCAGGTCCTGCAGAACCTATGAGCCTCACGCACCAATTATTGTCGCCGGAGGGTTCGAAAAGGCCTTCGGTTTAGGTGCTCATGAGATTCCTTGCTGGTCGTTGCTTTGTTGCCAAGTTTTCAGTTGCACCAGGACTGACTTATGCTAAGCGTCACTGCTTGGACGCGCTGTCCCGGCGGCTGGAGTCTATGCCGCGTTCGGATATGTTCGCGCGTTGAAGAACGCGACAAGGTTTTTAAAGGGGAGTTCCATGGCTGATCCATACCAAAAGTATGATAAGCTGCTGTTCGACCGGCCCGCCGAGCGCGTGCTCCGTATTACCTTTAACCGACCAGAGACGTTCAATTCACTCGACGCAGAAACCCATGCGCAGATAACTGATCTGTGGATCGACATCGGCCGAGATCCCGAAGTGAACGCGGTGATCGTGACCGGTGCAGGCCGCGCCTTCTCTGCGGGCGGAGACTTCAGCCTGATCGAGTCGATCGCCGGCAACTTCGATGTTGTGATGCGAACGTGGCGGGAGGCGAAGGATCTCGTCTACAACATGATCAACTGTAACAAGCCGATCGTCTCCGCGATTAACGGTCCTGCCGCGGGGGCAGGCCTGGTCGTTGCGTTGCTCGCCGATATCTCTATCGCTGGGAAGCGCGCGAAGATCGTCGACGGGCACCCTCGGCTTGGCGTTGCGGCCGGCGACGTGGCGGCCATCATTTGGCCGCTACTCTGCGGCATGGCTAAGGCAAAGTATTACCTCCTGACTGCCAAGACCGTTAGCGGCGAGGAGGCTGAGCGGATTGGCCTCGTGTCGATGTGCGTTGCGGACGAAGAGTTGCAATCGATCGCGCTAGAAACCGCAACATCGCTCGCCACGGGAGCGCAAAGCGCGATCCGTTGGACGAAATATTCACTGAACAACTGGCTGCGTCAGGCCGGCCCAACCTTCGACGCCTCTACGGCGCTTGAGATGCTCGGATTCATGGGTGACGACGTTAAAGAAGGCGTCGCAGCGCTCCGGGAGAAGCGCGAAGCGTCCTTTCGTCGGGATTGTCCGCTATAACGATACTTCGCACCTCTGCTTTCCCGTTGGATCTGGGCCGCTGCCATAATTCAGGCCCGCGGGGCAATCAAGCGTGCGCGACGTTCTATACTTACCCAACCTCAAGGCCGGGCATGCGAGCGCGGCGTTGGGCGCGTTAGGCCCCAAGGCGTGTTGCGATGCTGCCTGCTTTAAGTCCGTTTCCCTGCCTACGATCGAAGATCCGAGGAACATGGCCATCCTAAAGCAGAAGAAGCGGATGGCACTAAACCGAGTGAGCTCACTTTGCAGGCGCGTGCGAGATGCCGACCCCGGATGGTCGACAACCAATCACCTGACTTTCAGCCGCCGCTGGCGAGTGTCGGCGGTCGCAGATTGGACCCGCTGTCGTGCGCAGCCGACGTTAGTTTTGGTCAAGTCGTCCACCGTCTCTGGTCGAAAGATCTCACCGCGGTGGGCCTGCTGTTCGTCGCTTCCACGTGGGCGACGATGATGTCGAGCCCGCTCGGCAACACGGTGCTCCAGGTGCAGGTGATCGCGATCACCGGAGTTGTCGCGATCCCGGCCAGCACGGGCTTCTTTGCCACGCTTGTCGACACTCTGATCAAGCGTTACGGCCGGGAATGTGGCGGCGTGAGTACTGCGCTTTCTGGGGGCGAGAAGTACGACTGCGCGGCAAAGCATAGGCGCATCGAGAGCACGAACAGGGTGTCGACGCGGGCGACCAATGCCGCAGCGGATCTCGGGCCTTTCGCATCTGGAGGCGCCGGATCGACTGCAGATCCATGGTTCGGTCACCGGATCACCGGCGGCACCATACATGACCGGCGAACCCATCTTCACGAACCGGAACGGCTCGACCGATGAGGTGCTTCGGGGCGGGTGGCAGCGTCGTCGCAGTGGAAGCGGATCAGGACGGCCGCCCGACGCGCTCCTCTATGTTCGCAGGATCGGCTGGAGAGTGCCGTGAAGGCGCCGAAGGTCCTCGTCTATGTGCGTGTAGTGGAAGGGTTCCTGATCATCAAGCCGTCTGTGGCTGCAGCGCAGGCACCGCGAGCGTCATGAGATCACCGACTTCAGCCTGCTCTGGGAGGGAGTCGATGCCAGGGCTGTCAAACAGTGCGAGCTCAAGACCGTCTGAACCCCGGTCCATATCCGGTCCGATGCGGCTATGAACATTGTTTGCCAGCCCTAGACGGCATTTCTTCTCGTCAACGAGAAGGACGGCTAACCCAGGAGCGGCCCAGCGCTGCCGATAGCGCGCCCGTTTTGCACATGATTAAGGGGAGAATCGAGATGAGAGGCTTGAATGGGAAGCGCGCGATTGTCACTGGTGGCAGCGGCGGCATCGGCCGGGAGATTTGTCGCCGGTTTGGCGAAGAAGGCACAGAGGTCGTGATCTTCGACCTCGACCTGGCCGGCGGGATGGAGACCGCGCAGATGGTCGTCGAGGCCGGCGGTAGAGCGTCGGCCCACCGCGTTGACATTTCCGACCGGGTTGCCGTGGACTCTGCGCTTCAGGAGGTGGTGGCGCAGGGCCCCGTAGACATCCTCGTCAACAATGCCGGCTGGGACCGGGCTATTCCATTTCTCGAAACCGACGTCTACTTTTGGCAAAAGGTAATCGGCATCAATCTCTACGGTCCCCTCAACATGCACCACGCTGTGCTACCGGGCATGATTGCGGCCGGCGGCGGTCGCATCGTCAATGTCAGCTCCGATGCCGGTCGTGCGGGCTCCTCGGGAGAAGCTGTCTACTCAGCCTGTAAGGGCGGCATCATCGCATTTTCGAAGACCATCGCGCGCGAGTTGGGGCGAAAAAACATGCGCATCAACACCGTGTGTCCTGGCCCGACCGACACTAAGCTTCTGGCCGACTTTCGCACTGGAGACGCCGGCGACAAAATCGTTGAGGGCATAAAGCGGGCGATACCGATGCGCAGGCTTGGGCAACCTTCTGATTACCCTGGCATCGTTTGTTTCCTCGCATCCGACGACGCTGGGTTTATACTTGGTCAGACCGTGTCGGTGTCCGGCGGTCTAACAATGCACGGGTAGCCGACAAGGATGCCGCTTCTCCAACACCCTCTCATCATCTTAAATGCGGCTTAATAGCGGCCAAAATCATCGATTTTGCGTTGGAGTTTGTAAAATGGACGGGTTCCACACGGACGGTCAGGAAGAGTTTCGACAGACCGCAAAGCGATTTGCGCGCGAGAAGCTCCAGGTCGGCTATCTCGAACGGGCGGGGCGCAATGCCATGGATCGGGCGCTCATGAAGGAAATGGGCGCTCTAGGCCTCATTGGCGTGGATCTGCCGGAGGAGTATGGCGGCCTTGGAGCTAGTTCGGTGACGGCCGGCGTGATCATGGAGGAGATCGCCTATGGCGATTTCAACGTGAGCTACGTTCAGCTTCTTGCCTCGCTGATGGGCAGCATGGTTGCGAAACACGCAGCTCCAGATATCGCCCATGAGTGGATCCCGCAGATCGTTTCCGGGGACCGGATCGTGGCGCTTGGCCTAACCGAGCCGCGTGGTGGGTCAGACGCAGCAAACCTGCAGCTGCGTGCCAGAAAGTCGGGTAACGGTTGGCTTCTCAATGGCGAGAAGACATCGGTTAGCTTCTCCACTCAGGCCGACGCTGCCGTGGTCTTAGCGCGTACCGGCGATCCTGCCGGCGGTTCGCGAGGCGTCAGCGCCTTCTTTGTCGACCTCCAGTCGCCGGGGGTCTCGCGCACGCATTTCGATGATATTGGGACCCTTTCGGTGGGGCGCGGCTCGATCTTCTTCGACGAAGTCCACGTTCCGGCCGATTGTTTGATGGCTGAGCAGGATCGTGCGTTCGGGACGATCATGACGGGCTTCGATTATAGTCGGGCGCTCATCGGCTTGGAGTGCGTGGGTCCGGCGCAGGCCTCCGTCGACGAGACATGGGCGTATGTCCAGGAACGCCAGGCATTCGGCGCGCCGATCGTGCAGTATCAGGGGGTAAGCTTCCCGCTGGCAGAGGCTGAGACGCAGCTTACCATGATGCGGCAGCTTTGCTACCACACGTTGGCGCTCCGAGACGCCGAGCGCCAGCACACCGCCGAGGCCGCGATGTGCAAGTGGTATATCCCGAAGGTTGCCTGCGAGATCATACACCAATGCCTACTGCTGCATGGTCACTCCGGTTACACGAAGAGCCTGCCGTTTCACGAGCGCTACACGGGCGTGCTCGGTGTGCAGATCGGTGATGGCACGGCTCAGATCCAGAAATTAGTCATTGCCCGAGAGAAGGTCGGCCGTGTCGCCCTGCAATACGCTCAGCCTAAGGCGCGAGCAAAATGATCGGACCCGTCCTGACGATGGTAGAGGACGGCGTCGGCGTCATTGAGCTGAACCGACCGGAGAAGTTCAATTGCCTGTCGCTAGCCGCGCATAAGGCGATCTTTGCCGCCTGCGAAGCCTTTGAGGCGGAGCGGTCGGTTAGGGTCGTCCTAGTGCGCGCTAGAGGCGAGCATTTCTGCACGGGTGCGGACCTCGAGGAGATCACGGATCTGTTGGGCGACCCGACGGGGTTGGAGCAGTTTGTTTATTTCGGCCACAAGACCCTCATGCGTCTCGAGGCGAGCCCCTTGCCCGTAGTGGCGGCGGTTCACGGCTTATGCTTGGCAGGAGGGCTTGAGCTTATGCTTGCCGCCGACATCTGCTTGGCCGGGCAAGGGGCGCGCTTCGGTGACCAGCACGCGCGCTTTGGCCTTTTACCAGGCTGGGGCGCGAGCCAGCGCCTTCCTCGCACTATCGGAACCCGTCGTGCCCTGGACCTGATGTATTCAGCCCGTTGGTTGGGTGCCGATGAGGCACTGCGCATCGGGCTGGTGAACTACGTCGTGCCCGACGATTTGCTGCACGGAGAGGCGATGACTTACTGCCGCGAGCTGACAACGCGTTCGCGAGCTGGCATCTCGGAAATGAAGCGATTGGCACGCGAAGGAGCCAGCTTGGCCGTCGCTCAAGCCATGATGCTCGAATGCGATGCCGCAGCGCGTCACCTACAGGGCGGCGATGCCGCGGAGGGCATTGCCGCTTTCCGCGAGCGTCGGAAAGCCGTGTTCTGCTAGGCCTTTCAGCTAAGCTTGCGGTATGAGGGATCGTCCTGCGATCCGCGGCTGGATATCTAGGCCGGTAGCTGGGCGCTCCTGCCACCACGGATGGGTGCAAGGTAGTATTTAGGAGTTTCGTCAGTCCTCTCTGCAGTTAAGAATGTGTCCTGATTATCGCGGCATCAGACTGCCGGCGCTAGCAGGACGCTGTGAAGCTTGCGCGGCGTATCTGGCCGAACGGCGATAGGACCGATC
>CAXUCM010000049.1:0-4050 GCA_964249315.1 uncultured Acetobacteraceae bacterium
GTGTTCTGCGCCCGCCCGGGGAACTGACCGGACTGCACCTGCCAGCCCCGCTCGAGGTCGAACAGGCAGAGATCCGCGACCCGGCCGCGGCCGAGCGTGCCCGCCTCGATGCCGAGGATGCGCGCCGGTCGCGCGGTCAGCAGGTCGAGTGCCGCGATCAGGCTCAGCGTCTCGTCATGCACCCGCGCCAGCGTCACGCCGAGCAGGGTGACGAGCCCGACGCCGCCGCTCGCCGCCTGGGCGAAGGGCAGCCGCTTGTCGTCGGCGTCGCGCGGCATGTGGTCCGAGGCGATCGCATCGATGGTGCCGTCGGCGAGTGCGGCGCAGACGGCGAGGCGGTCGGCCTCCGGGCGCAGCGGCGGCGACAGCTTGGCGAAGCTGCGGAAATCGCCGATCGCCGTCTCGTTGAGGTCGAAATAGGGCGGGGCGGTGTCGCAGCTCACCGCCAGCCCCTCGGACTTGGCGCGCCGGATCAGCGCCAGCGCCGCCTCGGTCGAGACGTGGCCGAAATGCAGCGCGCCGCCGGTCAGCCGCGCCAGGATCAGGTCGCGCGCGACCAGGATCGGCTCGGCCGCGGACGGGATGCCGGGCAGGCCGAGACGGGTGGCGAGCTCGCCCTCGGTGGCGCTGCCGCCGCGCGCCAGCGACGGGTCCTCGGGATGCTGGATCACCGTGGTCGCGAAGCCGCGCGCGTAGGCGAGCGCGATCCGCATCATCCGCGTATCCGCGATCGCCCGGGTGCCGTCGGTGAAGGCGACCGCGCCGGCCTCGCGCAGCAGCCCGAGCTCGGCCAGCGCCTCGCCGCGGCAGCCGCGGCTGACCGCGCCGCAGGGCAGGATGCTGACCATCCCGGTCTCCTCGCCGCGCGCGCGCAGCAGCCGCACCAGCGCCGGGTCGTCGATCACCGGATCGGTGTTGGGCAGCACCGCCAGCGTGGTGACGCCGCCGGCGCTGGCGGCCTCGGCGGCGGACGCGATGGTCTCGCGATACTCGCGTCCCGGCTCGCCGACGCTGGTGCGCATGTCGACCAGGCCGGGACAGAGCACCGCGCCGCCGCCGTCGATCACGACGGCGCCCTCCGGCGGTGCGGCGTCGGCGGGCAGGTCGAGATCGGCGATGCGGCCGCCCGCGACCAGCAGCCGGCCCGGCCGGTCGAGCCCGGCGGCGGGATCGACCAGGCGGACGTGGTCGAATAGCAGAGGCGGCGACGCGTCGGCCTCGCTCAATGGTTGCGTCCCCGGGACAGCCGGTCGAGCACCGCCATGCGCACCGCGACGCCCATCTCGACCTGCTCCTGGATCACGCTCTGGCGATGGTCGGCGACGGCGCTGTCGATCTCGACGCCGCGGTTCATCGGCCCCGGATGCATGACCAGCGCGTCCGGCCGGGCCAGCGCCAGGCGGGCGAGATCGAGCCCGAAGAAGCGGAAATACTCGCGCTCGCTCGGCACCAGCCCCGAGGCCATGCGCTCGCGCTGCAGGCGCAGCATCATCACCACGTCGGCGTCGCGCAGGCCGTGCTCCATGCTGTGGAACACCTCGACGCCGAGCCGCTCGATCTCGGCGGGCATCAGCGTCGGCGGCCCGATGACGCGCACCCGGCTGCCCATCGCGGCGAGGAGGTGGATGTTCGAGCGCGCCACCCGGCTGTGCGCGACGTCGCCGCAGATCGCCACCGTAAGCCCGGCCAGCCGGCCGAGGCGTCGGCGGATGGTCAGCGCGTCGAGCAGCGCCTGGGTGGGATGCTCGTGGGTGCCGTCGCCGGCATTGATCACGCTGGCATCGACCTTGCGCGCGAGCAGCGCCGGGGCGCCAGACTCCGCATGCCGCACCACCAGCAGGTCGGTGCGCATCGCGTTCAGGGTCGCCGCGGTATCGAGCAGGGTCTCGCCCTTGTTCACCGAGGAGGTGGCCACCGACATGTTGATCACGTCGGCGCCGAGCCGCTTGCCGGCCAGCTCGAAGCTGGTGCGGGTGCGGGTGGAGTCCTCGAAGAACAGGTTGATCAGGGTGCGCCCGCGCAGCAGGTCGCGCTGCATCTTGCGCTGCCGGTTGAGCAGCACGTAGCTCTCGGCGAGATCCAGGAACGGCTCGATCCGGGTCGGATGCATGCCCTGCAGGCCGAGCAGGTGGCGATGCGCGTCGGTGCCTTCCTGGCCGGCGAAGAAGCGCTGCCCCTCAGCCATGCGGCGTGCGCCCGGCATGGCTGACCGCGCCGATCCGGGCCAGGGTCTCGTCGCGGCCGAGTGCTGCCAGGGTCGCGTCGATCCCCGGGCTCGTCGTGCTTCCCGTGACCGCGGCGCGCAGCGGCTGCGCCACCTGGCCGAGCTTGAGCCCGCGCCGCTCGGCAAAGCGGCGCAGGGCGGCGTCGATCTCGCCCGCCTCGAACGGCTCGACCGGCGCCAGCTCGGCGGCGAGGTCGCGCAGCATCAGCCGGTTCGCCTCGGTGAGCAGCGCGTCGGCCTTCGGCTCGAAGTGCAGCGGCACGCCGGCGGCGAGGAAGGCCGCACTGTCGGCGAGCTCGACCAGCGTCTTGGCGCGCTCCTTCAGCCCCGGCATCAGGGCGAGGATGCGCGCCCTCGCCGAGGCGTCCGGCACCGGCCCGGCGCGCGTGGCCAGGCGCGCGACGACGTCGTCCGCAAGCCGGGCGTCATCGGCCTGGCGCAGCCAGACCCCGTTCACCTGGGTCAGCTTGACGTAGTCCATGCGCGCGGCCGAGCGGCCGACCCCGTCGAGGTCGAACAGCGCCACCTGCTCGTCGCGCGCGAGGATCTCGGCGTCGCCACGGCCCCAGCCGAGCCGCAGCAGGTAGTTGCAGAGCGCCTCCGGCAGGTAGCCCTGCTCGCGGAACTCGACCACGCTCTGCGCGCCGTGCCGCTTGGACAGCTTGGCGCCGTCCGGCCCGTGGATCAGCGGCAGGTGCGCGAAGCGCGGCCGCTCCCAGCCCATCAGCGCGTAGATCTGGGACTGCCGGAAGCTGTTGGTCAGGTGGTCGTCGCCGCGGATCACGTGGCTGATGGCCATGTCGTGGTCGTCGACCACCACCGCGTGCTGGTAGGTCGGCGTGCCGTCGGCGCGCAGGATGATCATGTCGTCGAGCTCGGCGTTGGCGACGCGGACCTCGCCCTGGACCAGATCGTCGACCACGGTCTCGCCCTCGCGCGGCGCCCGGATCCGCACGGTGGGCGCGACTCCCGGGGGCGCCTCGGCGGGATCGCGGTCGCGCCAGCGCCCGTCATAGCGCGGCGGCCTGCCCTCGGCCGCGGCCTGCTCGCGCATCTGCCGCAGCTCCTCGGCGCTGCAATAGCAGCGATAGGCGTGGCCGGCCTCGAGCAGCGCGTGCGCCACCTCGGCGTGCCGGGCCTGGCGCGTCGACTGGAACACCGCCGGCTCGTCCGGCATGAGCCCCATCCAGTCCAGGCCGTCCAGGATCACCGCCACCGCCTGCTCGGTGGAGCGCTCGCGGTCGGTATCCTCGATACGAAGCAGGAACGTGCCCCCGTGATGGCGGGCGAACAGGAAGTTGAACAACGCGGCGCGGGCATTGCCGATATGCAGCGCTCCGGTCGGACTGGGTGCGAAACGCGTGCGGACGGTCATGGCGCGTTCTCTATCACGCGCAAATCCGGCGTTGGAAGCGCGCTGCCCGCGGATCGCGGAAAGCGTGGAATCCATTCCGATATCGTTATAGTCTCGGCGCATGGCAAGCGACGCCGGCATCCTCCCCGCGATCGATTTCCCCAAGCGGCATGCGAGCCTGCAGCGGCCGCAGGGCCGCCTCGTGCTGCGGCCGCAGGGCCGCCTCGTGCCGCGGCTGCGGGCAGCGCTGCTGATCGAGCGCGACCGGCTGGCACTGTGGCTGCCGGTCTGCGTCGGCATCGGCGACGCCGCCTACTTCGCGTGGCACAGCGAACCCGAGCGCTGGCCGGCCGCCTGGCTCGCCGCGGCCGCGCTGCTCGCCGTCCTGCTGGCACGCGGCCGCGAGCTCGTGCGCATCGCCGGCGCCGCACTGCTCGCCGGCTGCGTCGGCTTCCTCGCCGCGAGCCTGGCC
>CAXUCM010000049.1:4060-14860 GCA_964249315.1 uncultured Acetobacteraceae bacterium
CGCGCCGCCGCTGGGCGAGCTGCCGCGCAAGGCCAGCATCGTCGCCGGTCGGATCGACTCGATCGACGTATTCGCCGACGGCAGCCGCCGCGTCACCCTGGCCGAGCCGGTGCTGGGCGACGGCACCCCGCTCGCGCGCCGCCTGCGCGTGCGGCTGCGCCAGGACGACGACCAGGCCGTCGCCGTCGGCGACCATCTGCGCGTGCGCGCGATGCTGCGCATGCCGGCGCCGCCCTCGCTGCCCGGCGGCCGCGACATGCAGCGCGAGGCGTTCTTCGATGGGCTGGCCGGCTCCGGCTCCGCGCTGGACGCTGCCCGCGTCGATCGCGCCGCCTCCGCGGGCGGAGCGGCGCGCGCATGGCAGCGCCTGCGCGAGCGCGTGGCAGCGCGCATCACCGCGATCCTGCCCGGCGCGCGCGGCGCGATCGCGGCGACGCTGCTGACCGGGATCAGCAGCGCGATCCCGCAGGCCGCCCGCAGCGCCTTCGCCGTCTCCGGGCTGGCCCACCTGCTGGCGGTGGCCGGGCTGCATCTCGGCATCGTCATGGGACTGACCATGGGGCTGCTGCGCATGGGCCTGGCGCTGTGGGAGTACGGCGCGCTGCGCCTGCCGACCCGGCAGATCGCCGCCCTCGGCGCGCTGGCCGCGGGCGGCTTCTACATGGCGCTGACCGGCATGCACCTGCCGACCCTACGCAGCCTGTCGATGGCCGCCCTCGGCGTGCTGGCGCTGCTGCTGGGCCGACGCGCGGTGTCGATGCGCGGGCTCGGCTTCGCCGCCGTGATCCTGATGCTGTCGACGCCGGAGGCGCTGCTCGAGGTCTCGTTCCAGATGAGCTTCGCCGCGGTGCTGGCGCTGATTGCCGGCTACGAGGCGCTGCGCCCGTTCAGCGTCCGGCTGTACGGGGAGGGCGGCTGGCTGCGACGCCTGGGGGTGCATGTCTGGGCGCTGTTCATGACCAGCGCGCTCGCCGGCGCCGCCTCGACGCCGTACGCCGCCTATCATTTCGGCCACGTGCAGTTCTACTTCGTGCTCGCCAACCTGGTCGCGGTGCCGATGACCGCGCTCTGGGTGTTGCCGGAAGGGCTGCTCGCGCTGGGACTGATGCCGTTCGGAATGGAGCGCCTGGCGCTGCTGCCGATGGGCTGGGGCATCGGCGTGATCCTCTGGCTGGCTCGCCATGTCGCGGCACTCCCGGCTTCCAGCATCGCGGTGCGGGCGATGCCGCTCTGGGCGCTGGGCGTGCTGTCCCTCGGCCTGATCTGGCTCTGCCTGCGTCGCGGCGCCTGGCGGCTGCTCGGGCTGCTGCCGCTCTGCCTCGGTGCGCTGACGCCGTTCCTGTGCCAGCCGCCGGACCTGCTGGTCTCGTCGGACGCACGGCTGATCGCGCTGCGCCTGCAGCAGCCGGAGGGGCCTCGCCTGATCCTGGAGGAAGGCTCCGGCGCCAGCCCGATCGTGCTGTCGGACTGGGCCAAGAGCCAGGCGATCGAGGCGCCCCCCGGCTACATGCCGGAGACCGGCACCGCCGGACCGGTCTCGTGCGACCCGGTCGCCTGCCGGATCACGCGGCGAGGCCAGACCCTGCTGCTGCTGCGCGAGAGCAGGCAGCCACGCCCTGCCGACATCGACTGCGCGCGCGTGGCGCTGCTGCTTTCACCGATGCCGGCGCATCGCACCTGCCTCGACCGCCCGCGCATCGACCGCTTCACCGTCTGGCGCGAGGGCGCGCAGTCGGTCTGGATCGGCCGCGACGGCGTGCGGGTACTGTCCGACCACGCCGATCGCGGTGCGCGCCCCTGGATCCCGGTGCCGGGCCGCCGAGCCGTGCCGCACCTGCCGATGGCGCGGACAGAATGAAGTCGTGAGGCCAGGGGCTCTGCCCATCGATCCGCTTCGCCGCTCGATCCCGCCCGAAGCTTCGCCTTCGGAAACCTGGTTGAAAGCAAACGGATTCTCAAGGCTCCGCCTTGAGCGGGTCCAGGGCAGAGCCCTGGCCTTCGACAAGGCACGTGCAAAGCTCACCAGTATGGGTGTTTGAAATCCATCTGTCGTCTTCGGTCTATATCGGAAAACCGGAGCCGGAAGCGGCGCCTGGCCTTTCGCTCGCCGGACCGGGCTGCTTGTCCGGGTAGCGGCACAGGTCGACCACCGGGCAGCGCCAGCATTCCGGCCGGCGTGCCTTGCAGACGTAGCGGCCGTGCAGGATCAGCCAGTGATGCGCCGGGCGCAGCATGGTCTTCGGCACGCGCGCGACGAGCTGGTCCTCGACCAGGCGCGGGGTCTTGCCGGGTGCCAGTCCGGTGCGGTTGCCGACCCGGAAGATGTGCGTGTCCACCGCCATCGTGCTTTCGCCGAAGGCCACGTTCATCACCACGTTGGCGGTCTTGCGGCCGACCCCGGGCAGCGCCTCGAGCGATGCCCGGTCGGGAGGCACGGCGCCGCCATGACGCTCGAGCAGGACGGCGCTGAGGGCCGCGACGTTGCGCGCCTTGGCGCGCCAGAGGCCGATCGTGCGGATGTGGCGGGCGATGCCGTCGACGCCGAGGGCGACCATCGCGCCCGGGTCCGGCGCCTCGGCGAACAGGCCGACGGTGGCCTTGTTGACCGAGATGTCGGTCGCCTGCGCCGACAGCACCACCGACACCAGCAGGGTGTAGGGATCGACGTAGGTGAGCTCGCTTTGCGGGTCCGGATTGGCCCGGGCCAGCGCCTCGATGAAGGCACGCGCGGACTGGCGCGACATCGCGGTCGTCGGGGCAGACGGCGCGGCGTGCGGCTTGATGGGAGCGGTCATGCGCGGTTCTGGCGACCGCGTGCCGGCTTGTCCAGGCCCGAGCCTGCAACCGGAAGCTGCGTTGAAAAAAAACTTCGCGTGGACGCTGAATGGATGTTGCGGAACCGTTCGCGACATCGTAATTTTCTCGTTAAGAACGGCTCTATGCAGAAAAGAAGCTCGTCGGGAGCATGATGTCCGTGTTCAACGCGATGCACCAGGCCATCCTCGTCGTCACCACCGCCCTCGGCGGCGTCCTCTGCACGGCGGGGTTTCTGCTCACCTTCGCGCTCGCGCGCCTGCTGCAGCCATACCCGGTGCGTCCGGTGGTCGGGCTCGGCGAGCTCGCCAAGCCGATGCTCGGCGGCATGCTGCTCAGCGTGGCCATCCTGTGCGTCCGGCTCGACGGCGATCCCGCCATGCCGGCGTTCGGCGTCACGGCACCGGACCTGCTGGTCTCGGTGCTTGGCTCCGTCGGCCTCGCCGGCGTCTGTGCCGGCGGCTGGACCGCCCGTCCGCGTGCCGGCGGCACGCCGGTCGGCACGTCGGACCTGGTCCGCCGGCTCTGCGTCGCCGGCGATACCCACGAGGATGCGACGGCGCGCGTCGCGGTCCGGCTGGCGCTCGCCGCCGGCTACGATCCCGCCCGGGCCAGCGACCTGATGGCGGCCGCCTCGCTGCACGATATCGGCAAGACCGGCCTGCCGGATGCCGTGCTCCGCAAGGCCGCCGCAAACGCCGCGTCGCTCGACCCGGTCGAGCAGCGCGTGCTGCAGAGCCATACCAGGGTCGGCTTCCGCATGCTGGCGCACAGCCACGAGCCGATGCTCGACCTGGCGGCGGACATCGCGCTGCATCATCACGAGCACTGGGACGGCAGCGGCTATCCGGGCGGCCTTGCCGGCGAGCAGATCCCGCTGACCAGTCGCGTCGTCGCCCTTGCCGAGAGCTTCGATGCGATCCTGGGCGCGCCGACCGAGGTCGCCAGCCTGGTGCACGCGATCGAAAGCCGCGCGGGAACCCAGTTCGACCCGCAACTCGTCTCGATCCTGCTGGCCGATCTGCCGGGCATGATCAACGCGCGCGGGGCCAAGTCTCCCGCCCGCGCCAGGGACGCGGAGCCGGCCGCCGCCTGGCGGCAGCCGAACGCGTTCCGTCCGCAGCAGGTCAAGCCGATCGCCGTCTGATGCCGCCGAAGGGAGGCCAGGGGTTTCACCCCTGACCCCTCAGGACGACGCCCATCGATCCGCTTCGCGGCTCGATCGCCGAAGGCCAAGGCCTTCAGAAACCGAATCTTCAAAGAACCGGATTCTCAAGGCTTCGCCTTGAGCGGGTCCAGGGCAGCGCCCTGGCCTTGCATGGCCAACAAGGGTTTGGCGCGTGGATCGTGTTTCCTGTAGAGAGGCGGCCGCTCACGCAGCACGCTCTCTTGGAACAGGACCGGTCCACGCTGCGGCCGGTCGGGATCACCGCGCTTGACCCGCACCAGCCCCACCATCCGCGAGCCCGGCGCCGCCGGCTTCACCGACGTGCTCGCGTTCCTGTTCCGGCAGTGGCGAGGGCAGCCGCGCTTCCTGGGCACGGTGGCGTTCGGCATGATCCTGGCCACCGCCACCGACGTCGTCACCCCGGTGCTCGCTGGCGGCCTGGTCGACGTGGTGACCCAGCATCGGCCGCTGTCGCGCGCCGCCTGGCTGCTCGGCGGCCTGACCCTGCTCGGCCTGGTCGCGATCGTGGGCCGACGCGCCGGCTATATCGGCATCACCCGGCTCACCTTGCGCATCATGAGCGACGTCGCCGCCGAGGCGTTCCGGCGCGTGCAGCGCTTCTCCTCGGACTGGCATGCCAACACCTTCGCCGGGAGCACGGTGCGTCGCCTGACCCGCGGCATGTGGGCGATCGACATGCTCAACGACACCTTGCTGCTGCTGCTGCTGCCGGAACTGGTCGTGCTGGTCGGCACCACGCTGGTGCTGACCCTGCGCTGGCCGCTGATGGGGCTGCTGCTCGGCGTCTGCTCGGCGGCGTTCGCGGTCGTCTCCTGCCTGCTGACGCTGCGCTACGTGGCGCCCTCGGCGAGCCGGTCCAATCGCTGGGACACCAAGGTCGGCGCCGCACTCGCCGACGCCATCACCTGCAACCCGGTGGTCAAGGCGTTCGGCGCCGAGGCGCGCGAGGACCATCGGCTCGGCCGCGTGCTGCTGCGCTGGAACGGCCGCACCGCGCGCACCTGGATACGCGGCACCAACAGCGGCAACCTGCAGGGCGCCTGCCTGCTGCTTCTGCGCGTCCTGGTGGTCGGCGCCGCCCTGCTGCTCTGGCGTGCCGGCCAAGCCGGTCCCGGCGACATCGCCTACGTGCTGACCCTGGTGTTCCTGGTGCAGGGCTACCTGCGCGACATCGGCCAGCAGGTGAGCCAGCTGCAGCGCGCGGTCAACGAGATGGAAGAGCTGGTCGCCCTGTTCGCGCAGCCGCCAGGCGTTGCCGACCGGCCGGGTGCTGCCGAGATCGCCATCACCCGAGGCGCAGTCTGCTTCGAGGGCGGCGGCTTTCGCTACGGCGCGCACGCGACGCCGCTGTTCGCCGACCTCTCGATCGAGGTTCCCGCCGGCAGCCGGGTGGCGCTGGTCGGACCGTCCGGTTCCGGCAAAACCACGCTGGTCAAGCTGCTGCAGCGCCTCTACGACGTCCAGCATGGCAGCATCCGGATCGACGGGCAGGACATTGCCTGCGTCCGCCAGGAGGGCCTGCGCGCGCAGATCGCCATCGTGCCGCAGGAGCCGGTCCTGTTCCATCGCTCGCTGGCCGAGAACATCGCCTATGGCAGGCCCGGCGCGAGCGACGCGGCGATCCGGCTGGCGGCGGCGCATGCTAACGCCGACGGCTTCATCGCCCGGCTGCCGCAGGGATACGACACCCTGGTCGGCGAACGCGGCGTCAAGCTCTCCGGGGGCGAGCGCCAGCGCGTCGCCATCGCCCGCGCCTTTCTCGCCGACACCCGCATCCTGGTGCTGGACGAGGCCACCTCTAGCCTGGACTCCGAGTCCGAGGCGCTGGTGCAGGAGGCGATGCAGCGGCTGATGCTGGGGCGCACGGTGATCGTCATCGCGCACCGTCTGTCCACCGTCGTGGCGCTCGACCGCATCCTGGTGTTCTCGCACGGACGCCTGGTCGAGGACGGCAGCCACGCCGCGCTGCTGACCCATTCGAACGGCCTGTATCGCCGCCTGTTCGAGCGCCAGGCGCTGGGTCTCGCCGCGGAATGATGCCAGTGCGTGTTGCGACTGACACCAACCTGCCTTGCACTTGACCCATCAAGGCCAGGGCTCTGCCCTGGCCTCATCGATCCGCTTCGCGGCTCGATCGCCGAAGGTTCGCCTTGGAAACCTCCTGATGGGAAAACGGATACTCCTTTACGCCGGCATCATCGCGCGCTCTCCGGCCAAGGTGCTGCCGATGGAGGCCAGCACGATGCAGCCGATCGCCAGCCATCGCAGCGGCGAGAGCTGCTCGCCCAGCAGCAGCAGCCCCGACAGCGCGGCCAGCACCGGATCCAGGCTGCTCAGCACCCCGTAGCCGCGCGCGCTCATCCGGCGCAACGCGATCATCTCGAGCGAGTATGGCAGCGCTCCGGACAGGACGCCGACGCCGGCGGCGCGGACGAGCAGCGACGGATGCTGCAGGATCGGCGCCATCGCCGGCAGGCAGAACGGTACGATCGCCAGGCTCGCGACGGAGGTGCCGAGCGCCGTCGCCGGCCCGCTCGGCAGCTCGCGGCCGCTGCGTCGGCCGAACAGGGCATAGGCGGCCCCGCCCAACCCCGCCGCGCCGGCAAAGCCGACCCCGGCCAGATTGACACCGTGCAGCGATCCCCCAGGCGCGAGCAGCAGGGCCAGGCCGATCGCCACCATCGCCGCCCATACCAGGTCGAGCCGCCGTCGCGAGCCGAGGAATGCCAGCGTCAGCGGGCCGATGAACTCGATCGCCACCGCGACACCCAGGCTCAGTCGAGACAGGGCCAGGTAGAACAGCAGGTTCATCGCACCCAGGCACAGCCCGTACGGCACCGCCGCCGCCAGCGCGCGCCGGCTGAGCCGATGCCGCCACGGCCGCCACATGGCGCAGAGCAGCAGCATCGACAATCCCAGGCGCAGACCGACCGTGCCGAACGGGCCGAACACCGGGAACAGCGTCTTGGCGATGGCGGCGCCGACCTGGAACGAGACGATCGCCGCGAACAGCGCCGAGACGCTTCGCAGACCCTGCTTCTTTGAACAAAACGATTTCAAAGGCTTCGCCTTTGATGGGGGCCAGGGATAAATCCTGGCCTTAAAAGCTCGCCACCGCGAAGGGCGCAAACGAGATGGCCAGGATGGCGTAGATCGCCTGCTTGAAGCCGACCTCCTGCCGCGGCAGCTCGGCGAGCGGCAGCCATTTCCAGGCGTCGAACTCCGGGTGCGGGTCGAGATCCAGCCGGATGTCGGCATCCACGCCGGTGAAGCGCAGCGCGAACCAGCGCTGGCGCTGTCCGCGGTAGCGGCCGCCGAGCGCGCGTCCGATCAGGTGCGGCGGCAGGTCGTAGGACAGCCAGTCCGGATGCTCGCCGAGGATCTCGGCGCGGTCGGTGCCGATCTCCTCGCGCAGCTCGCGCAGCACCGCGTCGCGCGGCGCCTCGTCGGCGTCGATGCCGCCCTGCGGCAACTGCCATACGCCCGGTGCGCCCTCGGCGTCGGGCAGGTCGGCGCGTCGCGCCACCAGCACCAGCCCGTGCCGGTTGAACAGGGCCGCACCGACGTTTGGGCGATAGGGCAGGGCGGCGAGTTCATCCTGGCGCAGGGTCGCCTCCTTTCGTTGCGGCGACCGGGTTATGGACGAGGCGGCTGACCGGCACCAGCACGAAGCCGTGCCCGGGCAGCGTGCGGGCCCAGTCCGCGAGCCGACCGACCGCGACCGGGCTGAGCGGACCGGCGACGCCGATGGCGCTGCCCTTATCGCGCGCGACCTGCTCGAGCGTCGCGAGCTGGCGGTCGATCGAGGCGGCGTCGGGCGGATCGTCGAGGCGCAGGTCGGCGTCGGCGGAGGCCACCGAGGGCGCCGGCGGTGCTGCCGGCGTCGCATCCAGGTAGAACAGCCCGCGCCGTGCCAGCGTGCGGGCGATTTCGGCGAAGCCGGCCGAGGCGGCGAAGCGCTCGCCGCGCATGCCGACGAAGGCATTGGTGACGCCGGCATAGCCCTGGATGCGCGACAGCGCCCATTGCAGCCGACGCCGGTTGGTCTCGGCATCGTCGCGTTCGCTCAGCGCCTGGGCGCCCTCGTCATCGAGCGGGGCGCCGGCGGGCTCCATCGGCAGGGAGAGCAGCAGCTCGTGGCCGGCGCGTCGCGCGGCGGCGAGCACCGGTCCGGGTTCGACGCCGTAGGGCGACACCGCCAGGCTGACGGCCGGCGGCAGCCGATCGATGGCATCGAGGCTGTCCGCCGCCGACAGGCCGATCCCGTCCATCAGCACCGCGACCGGCCTGGCACCGGGCGGCACGGGCGGGCTTGCCGCGGCATAGACCGTGCGCGCCTGGCGACCATCGGCGGCGATGCGCGGCAGCATCGCACCCGGCTGCCGCGGCGCGGGCTCCAGCAGGGCGGCGTCCGGCGGCGCGATGTCGGCTCGGGGCGTCGGGATCGCCGCGGGCCTGGGCCGAGGACCGGGAAGGGCGGGCGGTGCGACCGGCAGCACCGCCTTGCGCGGCCGCGTCGGCGACCCGAGCCATTGCAGCGTCGCCACCAGGATCACCGCGGCCAGCAGCAACGCGAGCCAGAAGGCGATCAGGGCGCGGCCGGCGCGTGAGCGGGGTAGCGTCAGGCGGCGCATGCATCGTGCCGCGTTTCAGGCCCGGTTCAGGGTCCGGCGCGCTGGCGCTCCGCCACCATCGCCTGGATCACCTTCAGTCCCTGCTGCAGCTGGAAGTCGGTCGACGGCTTGGTGAGGTCGAATTTCGGCCAGTTCAACGGCGGCTTGTCGGGGATGCCCTTGACCATCGCCGGCAGGTCCGAACGCGCCGGTGCGGCCGACTGCGTGCCCCCCTCGTTCTTGATGATGTGATCGAGATCGGCCTCGCGCGGCATGAAGCGGGACAAATCCTCCCGGTCCTCCTGCACGGAGACGTCCGGGGTGATGCCGAGGCCCTGGATCGAGCGACCCGAGGGCGTGTAGTAGCGCGCCGTGGTCAGCCGGATCGCGCCGTTGCCCGGGAGCGGGATCACCGTCTGCACCGAGCCCTTGCCGAATGACCGCTCGCCGAGCGTGATCGAGCGCTGATGGTCCTGCAGCGCGCCGGCGACGATCTCGCTGGCAGAGGCCGAGCCCTGGTTGATCAGCACCAGCAGCGGCGCGCCGTCGGTGATGTCCGCACCGTGCGCGTTCATCCGCTGGCTTTCCTCGGGGTGGCGCGCCCGGGTCGAGACCACCTCGCCGGAGGCGATGAAGTCGTCGCAGACATCGACCGCCTGCTCGAGCAGTCCGCCGGGATCGTTGCGCAGGTCGAGGATCAGGCCGGCCAGCTTGCCGCCGGCCTGGGCGCCGAGGCGGGCATAGGCGGCGCGCAGCCCGGAATCGGTCTCCTCGTTGAACTGCGACACCCGGATGTAGCCGATCTTCCCGTACAGGGCCGACTTGATCACCTCGAGATGGATGATCTCGCGCTTCATCGTCAGGTCGAACGGCTTGTCGATGCCGGGGCGCTTGATGCCGAGCGTGATCGGCGAGCCGGGATCGCCGCGCATCTTGTCGACGGCGTCGTTGAGCGAGATGCCGTCCATGCTCTTCTGGTTGATCGACAGGATCAGGTCGCCCGACTTCATTCCGGCCTTGGCGGCCGGCGTGCCGTCCATCGGCGAGATCACCTTGATCAGGCCCTCCTCGCCAGTGACCTCGAGGCCCAGGCCGCCGAACTCGCCCTTGGTCTGCACCTGCATGTCGGCGAACTGCTTCTCGGTCATGTAGGCGCTGTGCGGATCCAGGCCCGAGAGCATCCCGTCCAGGGCGTTCGTGATCAGCGCGCGGTCGGTGACCGGCGTCACGTACTCCGCGCGGACCCGTTCGAACACGTCGCCGAACAGGGTGAGCAGCCGGTAGGTCTCGGCGTGTCCGCTCGCGCGGCCGTCGTCGGCGGTCTCGTCGGCCCAGGCCGCGCGGGTCAGACCCGGCAGCAGCAGGGGCAGACGTTGATGCGAGATCAGTGCGCCGAGATCGGGGCCGGCCAGGACGCCCGCCAGGAAGGCAGTGCCGAGCAGCAGGCCGGTGCGCAATTTCATGCCGAACTCTCTCCAGGTCGTGCCGCCCAGGTGGTGACGCACCCGCGCGTACGTAGGCATCATGGTCTAGCAATGCCACACTTACCAAACTTCTAACGTGACACTACACGTGCAACCGCGAGCGCGATACCGGCGCCGCCGGGCAACGGCGTGCCTACAGGTGCCCGTGCAGGAAGCCGGTCGGGTCGATCGCCTCGCTGCCTCGCCGCAACTGCACGTAGAGCGACGGACGTCCGCCGCGGTCGCCGGCGTTCCAGTCCGGCATGCGTCCGACCGGCGCGCCGCGCGACAGGCTCTGGCCGACATCGACGTCGAGCCGTTCCATGCCGGCCAGCACGAAGCGGAAGCCGCGCCCGCAATCCAGGATCAGCATGTGACCGTATGAGCGGAACGGGCCGGCGAAATCGATCCGGCCGTCGCAGGGCGAGGTGACGATGGCGAGCGCCGGCGGCGCGTAGGTCACCCCGGTCGCGGGCCCCGCATCGGTGGCGGCACCCCAACCCTGCACCAGCTGGCCGGCGACCGGCGTTGCCGCCGGCAGGCCGGCGTGCAGGCCGGGACCGGCCGGCAACGTCATCGAGGCCGCCTCGGCACGTGCCGCGCGCGCCGCCGCCGGCCGCCTCGCCCGGTCGGCTGCCTGCGCCTCGCGCTGGAACCGTGCCGCCGCCGCCGCCAGCGCCGCCTCCAGTCGGGCGCCGGCGGCGCGCAGGGTGGCCGCCCG
>CAXUCM010000050.1:0-14763 GCA_964249315.1 uncultured Acetobacteraceae bacterium
CAGCGACGTCTGCAGACGCTTAGCCGGCGACAATGGAACAATGCGGCCGACGCTCTGCCGCCCACCGATCAAGGTCGGCACCATCGTCTCGACTGTCTCACACACACCCAGACAGGATTGCTTCACAGCCTCTCTGCCCTGGACCCGCTCAAGGCGAAGCCTTGAGAATCCATTTGCTTTTTAGGCGGGCCCGGGCTTCGAACGGCTGGAGGCGACGCTGCGGATGGCGGGATCGGTGCGGCGGCTTTCGACGACGCGATCGCGACCGCCGGATTTCGCCTCGTAGAGCGCATCGTCCGCCCGTCCGACCAGAGACTCCCAGTCGTCGCCCGCGGCGGCCCAGGCGACCCCGATCGAGCAGGTGACGTGGATCGAGGTGCCGGCCGCCTTGAAGGTGTCGTGGCGGATGGCACGATGCAGGTCGAGGACGCGCTCGGCGCCGCTTCCGTCGGAATCGTCGAGCAGCAGCAGGATCTCCTCGCCGCCGTAGCGGCCGGCATGTTCGCCCTCGCGGACGGCCCGGGAGATCAGCCTTCCGATGGCGCGAAGCACGTCGTCGCCGCCGAGATGGCCATGATTGTCGTTGACAGCCTTGAAATGGTCGACATCGACGAGCGCCACGATCATCTCGTCGCCGGCGGAACCGCCTGAGAGCGTCGCGGCGAGCCGCTTCTCGATCTCGCAACGATTGAGCAGGCCGGTCAGACTGTCATGCGCGGCCTGGTAGCGAAGCTGCTCGGTCGCGGCGGCGACGTGCCGCTCGAGTTTCGTCTGATGTGCCAGGATGCGGCGGAAGCGCAGCCGCGTGGCACCGTAGAACAGCCCGAGCCCGGCGAGAACCCAGAGGGTCTCGGACCACCATTGCCGCCACCAGGGATAGGCAATATCGACCATCAGGCTGGCCGGAGGCGAGACGCGATGGCTCAGCGCATCGTAGCCGACGACGGTCAGCAGATGGCGGCCCGGTGGCACGAACGGATAGCGAACGACGCCGGAGGTGGTCTCGACCCAGCCGGCATCGACCCCCGAGAGACGATAGCGGAAGATGACGGACCGTTCGGCGCCGTAGTTCGGCGTGCCGAACTGAACGGCCAGGGCCGCCCGGGTGTACGGCAGCGTCTGACCCAGCACGGGTCGCGATCCGAGCATCGCTCCGCTGACGACCGCCGTGATCGGATGGTCGGTGAACAGCCAGTCCGGCTGCAGGAGGTGCGAGAGCCCGTGGCTCGTGGCGATCCAGACCGAGCCGTCGGGGTCCTCCCGGAGGCCGCCCTGGTCCACGTCGTTGGAAAGCAGGCCGCCGTCCGCATCCACCGACACCCAGCGCTCGCCGTCGAAGACCGACACGCCGAGCGTGGTGCCGGCCCAGACCCAGCCACGGTGATCGACCATGATGGCCAGGATCGAGTTGCTCTGCGTCTGCGCCGTCGGAATGAGCTGATACGAGGAAATGTGGTCGTTCGAAATCGAGAACCGGAACAGGCCGCCCGGGCCGCCAATCCACAGGAGGCCATCATGATCCGCAGCCATGGCGAGCGGCTGGAATCCCCCGGTTGGCCAGTCGCCACCGACGGGACCATCCTGACCGTCCGCATGTCGATGACGCAGCCGGCCGCCGGACAGATACAGCACGCCACCCGAGCCGTCTCGAATGAGATCGGGAACCGGCACCGGGGGCGAGCCAGCCGGCACGGCGCGAAGGGTCCGGCCGGGACGGCCATCGACCCGGAACAAGCCGGCTTCGGTGCCAAGCCAGACCCGATCATCGTGATCCGGAACCATCGCGTCGACTGGTGGGACGTTGAGCCCGGCGATCAAACGACCCGATGGATCGAAAATTCTCGCCCCACGAAGGCCGAACGAGCTCCAGAGCTCGCCATGTTGTCCGACTGCGAGAGCGAAGGAGGTCCCTTCTATCACTCTGCCAACGCGCAGGTGAGATCCTTGACGGACGATTTCATTGATGCCGGTGTCGGTCGCGACCCACATCGACCCTCCCGGGAGACGAACGGAGATCCACGGGAAGCCGTCGGAAAGACCGTCCGCCTTCTCGATGGTCTCCCACTGTCCGTAGCCGACCCAACGCACGAGACCACGTCCAAGAACCTGCAGCCAGAACTGGCCGGTCCCGTCGGACATCGCGCTGACGATCGTGCCCGACGGCGCACCGCCCTCGACATCGACCGCTTGCCATTGATTGTTGCGGAAGATTGCCAGGCCGTGCTCGGCCTGGGTTACGAGCTCCCCGCCGGGCGTTCGGAACAACCCGAGATACTTGAGATAACGGTCGCCCTGATCCGGCAGATCAACAACGCTCCAGCGTCCCGACAAGGGATCGAACGTCGCGACGGATGAAGCGGACCGGGCCAGAACCTGGCCGTCAGGACCGCCGATGACGTCGATCCAAGGTCCACCGACAAGGCCATCCGCCTTCGCATAGCACTCGACTGCACCCGGGTTGGCGAGACAAAGACGGCCGTCCGCGAAGGCTTCCCAGAGCTGCCCTCCGACCGAGAACACGGAGACCGCACCCTGCAACAGCTTCTGCTCGTCAAGATCGTAGCCCATGCTCCCGACGTGCGGCGAGCCACCGCCGGGTACAACAACCTTCACGGTGTCGGCTCCGGCCAGCAATACGAGACCGTCCTGCCAAGGCGCGAACCGGTGCAGCCGATCGTCGAAAAGAGATATGCCGGGATGACGGACGGGATGGAACGCCAGCGTGCTGGGGGGATGCGACGGGTCGGCGGCTCGATCGGAGACGAGCAACTCGTCCGCGAAGCCGACGGCAATCCGGCCGGTGGCCGTCAGCGATAGCCCATTGACGAAGCCGCCCTGCCGAAGGCCCTGATCGGGACCCAGATTGACGAAGCGGCGGCCGTCATAGGTGAAGATGCCATGCTCGGTGCAGACGAGCAGGTAGCCTGCCCCGTCCTGGAGCATGCAGGCACCACCAACGCTCGCGAAACCCTGGTCTTCATCGTAAGTTCGAAAGGTCGATTGTTCAGCTCGCGCCGACGTGGCGCTGACCGCGATCCAGGTCACAAGCAGTGCGCCGAGCAACGACGATCGCAAGGCGGAGCTCCGTAATAACAGAACGCTGCAACCACGCCATGACGGTCTGATGACGGTTGATCCGTGTTATCGCCGAGCGCAACGAGTTCTTATCATACGGCTCATATCATGCCATGCAACGACGACGAGCGAGATCGGAACATCAATTTTCATAGACGCGGGCGCAAGCGGCCGGATGGTTCAGTCAGGCTTACATCCATCCGGCCGCTACGGCACTGGAGCGTCCTCGGGACACCCCATGAAGTGGCCTCACGGGTCAATACAGAACCTCTCAGTAGTAGTGATGCGCGATGCTCGGGCTGATCGAGCTGACGGTCACGTCGAGCGGCTGGCTGCGGCCGTCGGTCTTGCCCGTGCTTGCACCAGAAATGGCCGGCAGGATGGCGCCGTTGACACCAGCGTTCGCGACGGTCCCGCGATAGTCGTGAGCCGTGCTCAGTGCCGCGACGAAGGCGGCGAGCGCGATGCCGGAGCGCGCGGAAACGATACCGTTCAAGCGAGAGGTCATGTTCATGTTCTCCGTGTTTCGGCGGACCACCATGTCCGCGTCGCTTCCGAAACGCTAGAGAGGATTTGAGGCGAAGGCAACAAGAAAATGAGCGGAACACAAATATTATGATATAAATTAGTAGACTTGTCTCGCGATCAGAGGAATATGTACTTGTTTGGGACCGTCAAAAGCCGGGCGTTTCCGCTTGTGTTATCGCATTTTTCTATGACAATTGTCAGCTTTAGTTGTCAGGAAGCAATCAAGATTGCGGGCAGTTCAAGTTCCATTGTCTTTACGGCGCAAGCGGGTCGACACGATCAACGCATGGCCGGTTCGTCGTCGCCGGCATCCTGGTGATCCCGGCGAGCATCTCCACCCGATCCGATGAAGCTGTTCGAGAGGTTTCCAAAGGCGAGCCTTTGGCGGGGCTTGGGGCGGAGCCCCGACCTTCAGCCTAGCGTCGCGCCAGGCGCACCCCGATCCGGCGATGCCGAACCTGCGCGCGGGACACATGCGTCAGGTGGCTGACATAGCTCGACCGATGCACCCGGCGCATCGCCATGATCGGGCGATAGAGCGGCCGCGGCGTTGCCGTCAGCGCATCCAGGGTAAGCTTGCCAGCCTCGGAGTCGGTGACCACGTGCTGGGCGCGGGCTGCGGGCGCCCCCTCGACGATGAACCCGAAGCAGGTCAGCGTCATCGCTGCGAGTACGATACGTAACGACACGGCATCCCCCCGACATTCCTTGCCCAAGCACTACGACATGCCCGGTGCGCGCGTAAAGCGCTGAAACGTCGGGATATGGGGAGGGTCTCAGGCCTGGCTTCCCGCCGGTGCGGGGGCCACGCCGTGCTCGGCGAACAGCGTCTCGAGCTCGCCCGACTGATACATCTCCGTGACGATATCGCAGCCGCCAACGAGCTCGCCCTTGACGTAGAGCTGCGGGATCGTCGGCCAGTTCGAGAAGGCCTTGATGCCTTCGCGCAGCCCTGCATCCTCGAGCACGTTCGCGGTCTGGAACGGCACGCCCATATGCGACAGGATCTGCACCACCCGGGCGGAGAAGCCGCATTGCGGGAACATGGCGTTGCCCTTCATGTAGAGCATCACCGGGTTGGCTTCGATCTCGCTGCGGATGCGGGTGAACACGGTCTCGGACATAGCGGCGGCTCCTTGCGTTTCAGGGAACGTTGGTCTGCAGGGCGAGGGCGTGCAGGGCGCCCCCCATGTGTCCCTGCAGGGCGGCGTAGATCATCTGGTGCTGCTGCAGGCGCGAGCGGCCGCGGAACGACTCGCTGACCACCTTGCAGGCATAGTGGTCCCCGTCGCCGGCCAGGTCCTCGATGGTGACGGTGGCGTCGGGCAGCGCCGTCCGGATCAGGGTCTCGATCTCGCCTGCTTGCATCGGCATGTGGAGGAGTGTTCCTAGCGATCCATCAGGTCGGGGAAGAAGCGGGCATGCACCGCCTCCAGCCGTCGGATCGATATTGTGGCCCCGCTCGGCAAAGTCAAACCCCCGCCGCCGCGCACGGGATCGGCCCGGCCGAGCCGCCGGGCGACGATGCAGGCGACCCTGGCGGCCTCGATCAGGGCGTCGGCGTCGGCCACCGCCAGCACGTAGCGCGCCTGGTCCTCGCCGAACCAGTAGGCGTGCGGCGAGATGCCGGAGGCGGGGACGTCGAGGGTGCAACCGGTATTGCCGGCGATGACCATCTCGGCGATCGCCACCAGCAGGCCGCCGTCGGAGACGTCGTGACAGGCGGCCACCGTGCCCGAGGCGATCCGCGCGCGCACGAAGTCCCCGTTCGCCCGTTCGGCGGAGAGATCGACCGGCGGCGGCGGTCCGGCCTCGCGGCCGAGGATCTCGCGCAGCCAGAGACTCTGGCCGAGATGCCCGCGCGTCTCCCCGACCAGCACCAGCTCGAGCCCGGGTGCAAGCGCCAGCCCGACCGCGCGGGCGGCATCGTCGAGCACGCCGAGGCCGCCGATCGCGGGCGTCGGCAGGATCGCCACGGTGCTGCCGTCGGCGGCGCGGGTCTCGTTGTAGAGCGAGACGTTGCCGCTCACGACGGGGAAGTCGAGCGCCAGGCAGGCCTCGGCCATGCCGGCGATCGCATCGGCGAACTGCCCCATCACCTCGGGCTTCTCCGGATTGCCGAAATTGAGGTTGTCGGTAATGGCGAGCGGGCGCGCGCCGGTCGCGGTCAGGTTGCGCCAGGCCTCGGCGACCGCCTGGGCGCCGCCGAGACGGGCATCGGCGGCGACGTAGCGCGGCGTGCAGTCGGTGGTCAGCGCGAGTGCCATGCCGGTATCCTCGACGCGGACGATGGCGGCGTCGGCCGCACCCGGCCGGCGGACGGTCTGGCCGCCGACGGTGCTGTCGTACTGGTCCCACACCCAGGCACGCGAGGCGCCGTCCGGCGAGCCGATCAGCCGGGTCAGCGCAGTCTCGATGCCGACCGGATCGTGCACGGCGCCGAGCGGCGTCGGCGGCGGCGCGGGCGCGGTCGGCCGGCGGTAGAGCGGCGCCTGGTCGGCGAGAGGCGCGAGCGGGATGTCCGCCTCGATGGCGCCGCGATGGCGCACGACGATGCGCCCGGTATCGGTGAGCGTGCCGATCACCGCGAAATCGAGTTCCCACTTCTCGAACACCGCCTCGGCCTGCTCGGTGCGGTCGGGGCGCAGCACCATCAGCATGCGCTCCTGGCTCTCCGAGAGCATCATCTCGTAGGCGGTCATGCCGCGCTCGCGCTGCGGCACCCGGTCGAGATCGAGCGCGATGCCGACGCCGCCGCGGCCGGCCATCTCGACCGAGGACGAGGTCAGCCCGGCCGCCCCCATGTCCTGGATCGCGACGATCGCATCGGTCTGCATCAGCTCCAGGCAGGCCTCGATCAGCAGCTTCTCGGTAAACGGATCGCCGACCTGCACGGTCGGCCGCCTGGCCTGGGCGTCCTCGCCGAACTCGGCCGACGCCATGGTGGCGCCGTGGATGCCGTCGCGGCCGGTCTTCGAGCCGACATAGACCACCGGGTTGCCGATGCCGGCAGCGGCCGAGAGGAAGATGCGGTCCTGGCGGGCGATGCCGACCGTCATCGCGTTGACCAGCGGGTTGCCGTCGTAGCTGGGATGGAAGTCGATCTCGCCGCCGACGGTGGGCACGCCGACGCAGTTGCCGTAGCCGCCGATGCCGCGCACCACGCCGTCGAGGATGCGTCGCGTGTTCGGGTTGGCCGGATCGCCGAAGCGCAGCGCGTTCAGGTTGGCGACGGGACGCGCGCCCATGGTGAAGACGTCGCGCAGGATGCCGCCGACGCCGGTCGCCGCCCCCTGGTAGGGCTCGATGAAGGAGGGGTGGTTGTGGCTTTCCATCTTGAAGATGGCGGCGAGACCCTGGCCGATATCGACCACGCCGGCATTCTCGCCGGGGCCGTGGATCACCCAGGGTGCGGTCGTCGGCAGGGTGCGCAGCCAGACGCGAGAGGATTTGTAGGAGCAGTGCTCGGACCACATCACCGAGAAGATGCCGAGCTCGGTCAGGCTCGGCGTACGGCCCATGATGTCCAGCACGCGGTCATATTCGGCCTCGCTCAGGCCGAACTCGCGGGCGCGGACGGAGTCCACCGTGGTCATGCAGCCAGCGCCTCGGCCAGCCCGGTGAACAGCGGCCGGCCGTCGACGCCGCCGGTCAGCGGATCGACCAGGTTCTCCGCGTGCGGCATCAAGCCGAGCACGCGGAAGTTGACGCTGTACACGCCGGCGATGCCGCGCGCGCTGCCGTTCGGGTTGCTGGCCGGCTCGACCCGGCCCTGCGCGTCGGCATAGCGGAACGCCACCTGCCCCTCGCCTTCGAGCCGGTCGAGCACCGGTGCGTCGGCCACGTAGTTGCCGTCGCCGTGGGCGAGCGGGGCGCGGAACACGTCGCCGCGGCGCCAGTGCCGGGTGAAGGCGGTATCGTCGCGCTCGACCCGCAGGTGGCAGTCGCGCGACAGGAAGCGCAGCCCGGCGTTGCGCAGCAGCGCCCCCGGCAGCAGGCCGGCCTCGGTCAGGATCTGCAGGCCGTTGCAGACGCCGAGCACGTGACCGCCGGCCTCGGCGAAGGCGCGTACCGCCGACATGATCGGCGCGTGTGCCGCCATCGCGCCGCAGCGCAGGTAGTCGCCGTGGCTGAAGCCGCCCGGCAGCACCACCAGGTCGAGCGGCGGCAGGCTGGTGTCGCGGTGCCACAGCATCGCGGGCGCGCGGCCGGTGGCGCCCTTCAGCGCGATCGCCATGTCCCGCTCGCGGTTGGTGCCGGGGAACACCACGATGCCGGCGCGCATCGGCTCAGCCGGCGCCGCCCGCCCCGCAGCGGTAGGACTCATGCAGCGCCTGGTAGACCACCTCGCCGACCTGCTTCTGCAGCATGTCGCGGTGGCCGCCGATCCAGGCGACGACGACGCCGCGCATCGCGGCCCCGTTCGTCGAAGCCGGCACGCAGATCCCAGCCTTGCGCGCATCCTCGCCGGAGCCGCCGGGCAGCTTCTGCACCAGGGCGAAGCTGTCGGCCATGCCGGTGATGTAGGCGTCGCAGATCTGCTGACCGCGCGGGGCGCCGCAGAACTGCATGAAGCGGCCCGCAGGCATCGGTGAGACCCGCTGCGCGCGGGCGGCCGGGGCTGCGAGCGAGAGTGCCGCACCGACGACGCAGAGCCGGGCAAGCGTGCGGGTCATGGCGTCACCTCGACATGGAAGATTTCGATCACGGCGTTCGCCAGCAGGCTCTGCGCCATCGACTCCGCCGAGGCACGGGCGCGGGCGGCGTCGGTCTCGTCGAGGTCGAGCTCGATGACCCGGCCGGCGCGCACGTCGCCGATGCCGGAGAAGCCCAGCACCTGCAGGGCATGGCCGATGGCCCGGCCCTGCGGGTCGAGCACGCCCTCCTTGAGCATGACGGTGACCCGCGCCTTCACCGCGAATGCTCGCGCAGGCCGGTCACTGCATCAGCTCCGGGCCCTTCATGTCGTTGTTGCCCGCCTCGGGCAGGATGCCGAGCCGCTTGGCGACCTCCTGGTAGGCCTCCTCGACGCGTCCGAGGTCGCGCCGGAAGCGGTCCTTGTCGAGCTTCTCGCTGGTCTTGCTGTCCCAGAGCCGGCAATTATCGGGACTGATCTCGTCGGCGAGCACCAGGCGCATGTCCTCGTTCTCCCAGAGCCGGCCGAACTCCAGCTTGAAGTCGACCAGGGTGATGCCGACGCCGAGGAACAGGCCGGTGAGGAAATCGTTGATGCGCAGGGCGAGTGCGACCATGTCGTCCATGTCCGCGGTCGAGGCCCAGCCGAAGGCGGTGATGTGCTCCTCGGCGACCATCGGGTCGGACAGCGCATCGTTCTTGTAGTAGTACTCGATAATCGAGCGCGGCAGGCGGGTGCCTTCCGGGATGCCGAGCCGCGTGGACAGGCTGCCGGCGGAGACGTTGCGCACCACCACCTCGAGCGGGATGATCTCGACCTCGCGGATCAGCTGCTCGCGCATGTTCAGGCGGCGGACGAAGTGCGTCGGCACGCCGATCTCGTGCAGGCGCAGCATCAGGTGTTCGCTGATCCGGTTGTTGAGCACGCCCTTGCCGGTGATCACGCCCTTCTTGGTGCCGTTGCCGGCGGTGGCGTCGTCCTTGAAGTATTGCACGAGCGTGCCCGGCTCCGGCCCCTCGAACAGGATCTTGGCCTTGCCTTCGTAGAGCTGCCGGCGGCGTGCCATTCTCGTCCTTCAGTCGAACGCGGTGCCGGGACCCCGGCGCCAGGGCGCGGGATATAGCACCCAAGTCAGGCGAAGGCGACCGGCTCGAACGGGGCGCGATCGGGCGGTCCGGCGGCGAACAGCCAGTTCGGCGGCACGTCGTGCGCCCCCGGCACGCCGAGCAGCGAGGAGTTGCTGGTGCCGAAACCGCTGCGCGGCGGGATGTTCAGCTCGCTGCCGGCCGGCAGCGACCGGTCGGAGAGCAAGGTGATCCAGCTCTTCCAGTCCGGCGGCTCCGGGGTGACGGCGGACTTGAAGCGCGGCAGGTGACGGGCGATGCGCGGGATCTTCATGTCGTCCGGGCCGGCCGTGGCGATCATGTGCATGCCGGCTTCGAGCGGCATGATCTCGGCATGGCCGTAGCCGAGCCCGCAGAGATAGAAGGCACGCTCGCGATCGGCGACGACCATGTTGAAGGAGCGCATGGTGCCGGCGTCCAGCGCCGCGATCGCCTCGGCCGCGGCCGCGGCGGTATCGTGCGCCAGTCCGACCAGCGGCAGGTCGCCGCGCGAGCGCTTGCCCGGCGCCGGTCCCAGGCTGCCGACGCGGTTGAGCACCGCGGCGGCGACGCCCCGGTCGTTGACGGCGAGCCAGCTGCCGCCGCCGAGCCCGTCGCGTCCGCCGACGATGCCGGGCTGTTCGGGCCAGTGCCGGCCGGGGGCCTGCCAGGGCCGATCGAGACGCTCGTCCCGGTTCGCGGCGATCAGGAGCGGCCAGCGATGACCCGGGTTGATGGAAACGATGACGGTACACACGATCGATACTATATGGACTGCGCCGCGTCGCGGCAAAGCCCGCGCGGGCCGGCCGCGCCGATTTTTGCGGCACTGCGTCAGATTTGCCCCGGCCCCGCCGCCTGCGCCGGACCGGGCTCGCCGAAGACCCGTCGGTAGCTGGCATCCAGTGCCGCCAGGTGGCGGCCGGGCCGCATCGCGTCGTCGAGCAGGTCGGCGGGGATGCGGCCGGCAACTTCGGGATCGGCGTCGAGGTTCTCGCGGAAGCTGCGCGCGTCCGGCTGGCCGAGCCGGGTCCAGGTCGCCATCGCGTTGCGCTGGACGATGCGATAGGCGTCGTCGCGCAGGATGCCGGCACGGGCCAGCGCCAGCAGCACCTCGCCGCTATGCACGACGCCGCCGAGGCTCTCCAGGTTGGCCAGCATCCGCTCCGGATGGATCACCAGCGTCTCGATCAGGCCGGCGAGACGCGACAGCGCGAAATCCAGCCCGATGGTGGCGTCCGGGGCGATGTTGCGCTCGACCGAGGAGTGGCTGATGTCGCGCTCGTGCCAGAGTGCGACGTTCTCCAGGGCCGGCCCGACATGGCTGCGCACCAGGCGCGCGAGCCCGGTCAGGTTCTCGCTGAGCACCGGGTTGCGCTTGTGCGGCATCGCCGAGGAGCCCTTCTGGCCGGCATGGAAGAACTCCTCGGCCTCGCGCACCTCCGAGCGCTGCAGGTGGCGCACCTCGACGGCGAAGCGCTCGATGCCGCCCGCAACCACGGCGAGCGCGCAGAAGAAGGCGGCGTGGCGGTCGCGCGGGATCACCTGGGTGGAGACCGGCTCCGGCGTCAGGCCGAGCCGGGCGGCGACGAACTCCTCCACGGCCGGCGGCAGGTGCGCGAAGGTGCCGACGGCGCCGGAGATGGCGCAGGTGGCGATCTCGGCGCGGGCGGCGAGCAGGCGGGCGCGGTCGCGGGCGAACTCGGCATGGTGCCCGGCGAGCTTCAGGCCGAAGCTGGTCGGCTCGGCATGGATGCCGTGGCTGCGGCCGATGGTCAGGGTGAACTTGTGCTCGAAGGCGCGCCGCCTCAGCGCCGCCAGCACCGCATCGACGCCGGCGACCAGCAGGTCGGCGGCCTGGGCGAGCTGCACCGCGAGGCAGGTGTCGAGCACGTCGCTGCTGGTCATGCCGAGATGGATGAAGCGGCTGTCCGGGCCGACCTTCTCGGCGAGCCAGGTCAGGAAGGCGATGACGTCGTGCCGGGTCTCCGCCTCGATCGCCTCGATCCGGGCGAGGTCGTCGTCCGAGAAGGCGGCCAGGGCGGCGTCGCCGCGCTCGCGGATCGTACGCGCCGCCTCCCCCGGCACCTCACCGTGCCGCGCCATCGCCTCGGCGGCGAGCGCCTCGATCTCGAACCAGATCCGGTAGCGGTTGGCGGGCGCCCAGATCGCGGCCATGGCGGGACGGGTGTAGCGCGGGATCATGCAGCGCTCTCCAGCACGATGAGGGGGACGCGACGCGTCAGGGCGGCGTTGGCGGATCGATCGGGGCTCCTCTAGAGCATTCCCGGGCCGCTTCCCAGGCCTGCCGGATGGAGCACGCATGATCCCGCCCCACCTCGTCTCGGAGCTGGCGGCCCTTGCCCAGGTGCTGCTGATCGACCTGACGCTCGCCGGCGACAACGCGGTGGTGGTCGGGCTCGCGGTGATGGGTCTGCCGCCGCGCCAGCGGCGCATCGCCATCCTGTTCGGCATCTCGGCGGCGACGGTGCTGCGCGTCGGCCTGGCCGCGGTGGCGCTGCAGCTGCTCGCCATCATCGGGCTGACGCTGGCCGGCGGCCTGCTGCTGCTGTGGGTATGCTGGCGGCTGGCGCGCGAGCTGCGCGGGCATCCGGATGCGGCTGCGGATGCGGCCGGGGACGTGCCGCTCGCGTCCGACCTGCGCCGGGCGACGCGCCGGGCGATGCTGCGCATCGTGCTCGCCGACCTGTCGATGAGCCTGGACAACATCCTCGCCGTCGCCGGCGCCGCCGGGCAGCATCTCTGGGTGCTGGTCACCGGGCTGACCGTCTCGGTGCTGCTGATGGGGCTGGCGGCCTCGCTGGTGGCGCGTCTGCTGCAACGCCATCGCTGGATCGCCTGGCTTGGATTGCTGATCGTGCTGGTCGTGGCGGTCGAGCTGATCGTCAAGGGCGGCGACCAGGTGCTGCTGCACGCGCACGGGCTGCACCCGCGAGGATAGCCGGCACGGGTCCGTTTCCTGGTCGGAACGGGGTTGGGACATGCGAGATTGAGGCGTGGCAGCAGGAGCGAGGCGCTGGATGTCGGGATGGTTCCCGCGCGGGTTGAGCCTGTCGATCGGCGGCGAGCGCATCCCGATGACGATGCAGGCCGAGGTCGAAAGCATGACCCCGGAGCAGGCACTCGAATCGGGTCTGTTCGACCTGCCGGACGAGTCCGGCATGGTCCGGTTTCCGGTAAGCATCCAGCTCGAGATGACATCGGAGCTGCTCGCGGCGATCGAACGCGCCGAGGCCGCATCGATGCCGCGCGATTCGGCGCCGAGCGCCGGCGAGATGCCGCAGCCGAGACGCGCGCCGACCCTCCTGCATGCGCTGGGCGCGATGGCGCCGTTCGGATCCGGGCCGGGACACGACGACTGGTCGGCGCGAGGATGCGCGCCGTGGCAGGATTTCGACCGCTTCCTGGACGCGCTCGACGAGCCGCCTGCGTCGGTGACGCCGTCCTCCGGGCGGGCGCCGGTCGTGGCAGCCGAAATCGACGCCGTGCTGGCGCGGATGCGCCGGACCCACGCGACGCCGCACCCGGCAGCCGCCTTCCAGGTGGCGCAGGTCGAGGGTGGCCCGGGAGAAAAGGAGGCGGGCGGGGGCCGCCTGAACGCGGAACGTCGCCCGATGACCCCGCAGGAGTGAGGTCAACCAGGCCCTCTACGACAGCGTGCGAGCGGAGGTCGCCAGGATCGATCCGACCAACCCGGAACTCACCGGCTTGGCCGCGCCCGGCTGGGTTCCCGGAGATGCCGACATCGCTCGATTGAAGACTGCGCTTCGGGAGAAGACCGACGCGCCGGCGTCGAAGTCCAGGGCAATCGATCCCATGCCGGGACCGCTGCTCCTGCCAGAAGCGACGCTGCCGCTGTCGGATCCATCAAGCAGCCGGGGCAAGGCGATTGGAAGGACAGAGACCCCTCTCCCGTCGACACGCGGCGATCCTCAGGTGCCAGACGCCATCGACGACTTGGCGGATGTAGCGTCCGGAGCAACTAACATACTTCAGGTCGGGAACTCCTTGCTGACCATTGACAGGGTTGCTTCCTCAAGAGCTCTCGTATTCAACCAGGGCGCGACGGAAGCGGATGCACTGAACTTCTTCCAAGAGCCCACCGGCGATGCTGAGACCGCCAAGATTGCCACACCAGAGGGCGAGGTCATAACTGCTACGACGTCGGCTGGGAATTTCTCGTTCCGAAGGTTCTCGTCAAGCGCAAGTCAATCCGGAGCAGTCTGGGCTATCGACATACCGCAGTCACTCCCTAAATCTCTTGGTGGTCTTAGTAAAGTCAAATCTAGAACGTAAGGTCTAGCATGTTTGATCAGTGAGCAGAAGTAAATGACCACGCCAATGGCAGCGATCTCATAATTGTCTACAAAGATTATTGGGATATCTGCCGGAGAAAGAACGAGCATGCTTCTGTTGAGGGCTTTATAGACCTGCTCAAGACACTTTGGGAGAAAGGTGTGATGACCTTCGACGTGCAGAAGGAGCACGTTGAAAACACCAAGGCCGGCTTCCTTGAGCATATCTCATCAAGCTGGCCTTTCAAACCCGGGTGGGAAGAAGACCCGGACGACATCAATATACTGATCCTTCTCGAAACGCTTGGCCGGATACATTGGCATCCGACGCGCGAGAAGCCAGGGCCCATTTGAGAACCAGACAACGATTGTGAACCGTGTATTGAGGCAAACCGACAGCTTCTTGCGGAACGCACAACAGATTATGCTCAAGGATCCAAATGACAGATTTACCGTGTTCAGCCGCCATGGGGGCAAACGCACGGCCAACATGCAGATCTTCTCGGGCTTTCGGGTCGAGTATACCAAGCGACGACCTACAGAGGAAAGCAGCTTGAGTGTCAAAATCAGACTGGTTGCGCCCCAAGATTGGAATTTCTGGTGTACAACATGTTTGGTCACGAATGCTTCATCGAGGTGTTTCTGGATCTCAGTAGAAAATAGAAGAAGAGGTTCCTCTTGTCGTTTGTCCTCAGGATAGTGCAATCCTGACGTATAGGCCGGGTCAGAGAGCAGGCTAGGCTACCGACTCAACCGAGTCAGCCAAAGACATGCAGTTGCGACAAGTGCGACGGCTGAGAGGAGGTTTCTGGCGAACCTGTTGTGGCGGGTCCGCGATGCGGGCGCCAGCTTTTCATCCTGTAGAACATGCGCTCGATGGTGTCGCGGCGATGATAGGCGATGCGACCGGGCAGGTATGGACGGCGACAACTCAAGTTTTGGAAATTTTGATTTATTTGTCCGGCATGAGCTGTTAGACACATCTTGTCAGAGGGCTAAGTCAAATATTCCATGTGACTACAATCGAGGAGAGTGTCTTGAGCGTCGTAGCTATGCTCAGGACTCATTGCGGCAGCCAGAACGTGATGGTGGCCGCGATACAGAT
>CAXUCM010000051.1:0-8639 GCA_964249315.1 uncultured Acetobacteraceae bacterium
GTCGCGAGCCGGGCCGCCCAGTCCACCGCCGGCGTCGGCGGCTGGCCGCGCCGGCGCCAGCGCGGATGCGGCGCCAGCCCGTCGATATGGGCGACCGGACCGCGCCAGCCGCCATGCTGGCGGTCGTAGCGCATCAGTCCCTCGCGCAGGTCGCGCGTCGCCTCGGCCTGCAGCACCGGGTCCAGGCTGGTCTGCACCACCAGGCCGCCCTCGGTGCTCTGGTCCTGGCCGTAGCGGTCGATCAGCTCGCGCCGGACCTCCTCGGAGAACCATTCCGAGCCGGGCACCGGTCCCGGCCGGCGGAACGAGCGCGGGATCAGCGGCTCGGCCATCGCCGCCCGCGCCGCCGCCGGGGTGATCGCGCCGGTGTCCGCCATGCGGCCCAGCACCCAGTCGCGCCGCGTCTTGGCCGCGACCGGGAAGCGGTAGGGATTGTAGTTGGTCGGCGATTTCGGCAGCGCGCCGAGGAACGCCGCCTCGGCATCGTCGAGCTGGTCGAGCGGCTTGTTGAAGTAGGTCTGCGCCGCCGCGGCGATGCCGTAGGCGCCGGCGCCGAGATAGATCTCGTTGAGGTAGATCTCGAGGATGCGGTCCTTGGTCAGCGTCTGCTCGATGCGCATGGCGAGCAGCGCCTCCTTCGCCTTGCGCTTGAAGGTCAGCACGTTCGAGTTCAGCAGCATGATCTTGGCGACCTGCTGGGTGATGGTCGAGGCGCCGAGCGGACGCCGGCCGGAATGCATCATCTCGAGGTCGGTGACCGCGGCGCGCAGGATCGCCAGCGGATCGACGCCGCCATGGTTGTAGAAGTTCTGGTCCTCGGCGGAGATGAAGGCGGCCTTGACCCGGTCCGGGATCGCCGCGTCGGGGGCGAAGATGCGGCGCTCGGCGGCGAGCTCGGCGATGACGCGGCCGTCGCCGGAATAGATCCGGCTCATCACCGGCGGCTGGTAGGTGCGCAGGCCGCCCACGGTCGGCAGATCCGCGGCGATCGACTCGTACTCCCGCCAGACCACCACGACGGCGCTGCCGCCGACGAGCAGGCCGACGGCGAGCCCGGCCCCGGCCAGGCGGCGCCAGATCCGAAAGCGCGGCCGCGCCGGGTTCGGGCTGCGCCCGCGCGGGTCCTGGTCTGAGCGAATGCGGCCAATCATGGCAGGCTCTCTAGCACCCGGACGGCGTTTCGTCGCCCCCGCACGGGCGGCCAAACCGATGCAAGGCGGCCGCGTTGTTCTATGCGCATCGCGCCTGCAGCGGCGAGCGCGAGCGGGGGATCATCGATGCGCAGCTTGCCGTTATCGCGTCTGCTCGGCTGGTTCAGCCTCGCACTCGGAGCGTCGGAAATCACGCTGGGAGGCACGCTCGCGCGCGGCCTCGGGCTGCGCGGCGGTCCCTGGCTGGTGCGGCTGTTCGGGGTGCGCGAGGTCGCGGCCGGGATCATCGTGCTGGCCAGGCCCGACGCCGCCTACGGGCCGGCGGCACGCGTGGCCGGAGACGCGCTGGACATCGCGGCCCTGCTCGCCGCCGGCCGCCGCAACCCGCATCGCAGCGCCGCGCGCGCGGCGCTGGCACTGGTCCTGGCGGTGAGCGCGCTCGACGTGTTCTGCACCGCCGCGCTCATCAAGGACGAGCGGCAGCGCGCCCGGATCGCGCAGCGCACCGGCTCGCCGCGTCCGGTCGCCGAGCCTGCGGGGTGAACGCACTGCGAGGAAGGATCATGCCATGCAATGCCGTCTCGACGGTCAGGTCGCCATCGTCACCGGGGCGAGCTCCGGCATCGGACATGGCGTCGCCCGTGCGCTGGCGCAGGCGGGCGCTGCGGTGGCGATCAACTACAACCGGCATGGCGAGCCGGCGGAAGTGCTGGCGGCGGAGATCAACAAGGCCGGCGGCCGCGCCATCGCGATCGGCGCCGACGTCTCCGACGAGGCTTCGGTCGCGCGCCTGTTCGACGAGACCGCGCGGGCGTTCGGCGGCATCGACATCGTGGTCGCCAACTCCGGGATGCAGAAGGACGCGGCCTCGGCATCGATGAGCCTGGCGGACTGGAACCAGGTTGTCAGTGTCAACCTGACCGGGCAGTTCCTGACCGCGCGCGAGGCGATCCGCCGCTTCGAGGCGCAGGGCGACCGCGGCGTCAGCCGGGCGATCGGCAAGATCCTGTGCATGAGCTCGGTGCACGAGGTGATCCCGTGGGCGGGTCACGTGAACTATGCCGCCTCGAAGGGCGGCATCGGCATGATGATGCGCACGCTGGCGCAGGAAGTCGCGCCGAAGCGGATCCGCGTCAACGCGATCGCCCCCGGCGCGATCCGCACCGCGATCAACGAGGCGGCAACCGAGGGGGACGCCGCCGGGGGGCTGCTCAAGCTGATCCCCTACAAGCGCAGCGGCGCCGCCGAGGACGTCGCCCACGCGGCGGTCTTCCTGGTCTCCGACCTCGCCGACTACGTCGTCGGCGCCACCCTGTTCGTCGACGGCGGCATGACGCTGTATCCCGGCTTCGAGGATAACGGCTGAAAACAAGCCCGAGGTCTTTGCGAGCGTCCGGTAATGCCAACTGCCACGGATCGTGACGCGTCAGCTCCGCTGCGCGCGCGCGGCGAAGGCGGTCGCAAATGCCTGATCCACATCGCGCAGATAGGTCTTCGTCACGGCAGCCGACGCAACCCGCGAGAAGGCGTGGACGGCACCCGGATACACCTTGAGTTCCAGCGGAACGCCTGCCCGCGCCAGTCGCAAGCCGTATTCGACGTTCTCCTCCAGCAGCAGGTCCAGAGAGCCGACGAGGATGCAGGCGGCAGGCAGTCCCTCGAGATTTGCGGCGCGGGCTGCCGAAGCATAGGGCGACACGTCCCTGGCGCCGCCGGGATGTCCCAGAAGGCTCTCCCAACCGAAGCTGTTGGACGCTGCGGTCCATGCGAACTCTCCGGCAAAGGGTCCGCGGTCGATCGACACGCCGGTGCGGTCGTCGAGCATCGGTGAGACGAGCACCTGCAAGACGACCTGGAGCTCACCGCGATCTCGCGCCAACAGGCACAAGGAAGCCGCCAGTCCGCCGCCGGCGCTCACGCCCATCACGGCGATCTTCGCGGGATCCACGCCAAGGTCGCTCGCGGTCGCGTGCAGCCACTCCAGTGCGGCATGGCAGTCGTCGATAGGGCCGGGATGACGGGTTTCCGGCGCGAGACGATATTGCGGAGCCACCACAACCGCTCCCGTCGAAGCTGCAAGTTCGACAATGGTCGTTCTGCTGCGGAAAGGGCTGCCCGACACGTAGCCTCCGCCGTGGATATACAGGATCGCGGGCACCTTCATCGCAGGTTCTTTCGGCCTTACGACGAGCATCTGCATCACGGTACCGTCCGACCGTCGCTCGATCGTCTGCGTCGTCTCGATCAGGCCGTCCGGGAGCGATGTGGCGCTTTCGGCCACGATCGCCGCCTCGACCGCAGCTCTGATCGGGGCGAGCGTTCCGGCCGAGTAGTCTTGTTGCGGAAAGGTCTCGACGAACTCCGCCAATTCAGGGTCGAGAAGGTGACGTGACGACATCTGGTATCTTTGCTCCTGGGTGTGGTTACGGCCTCATCGAGGCGAGCTTCGCCCGCGATGACGAAGCGCCGTCGGCAAAGGCTTTCGCGAGTGGCCCTCTGCCGGCACGCTCAGGCAGGACATTCTTCCGGCCGCCAACGGTGCGTCGCGAGGTCGGCCAAAGCTGCGAGCGACGATGACGATCGCGCCCGCAATCAAGGCTGTCATCGCCCCTGCATTCAGCGCTCCGAGGGCGGCGAACCCGGAAGCCAGCCACCAGAAGCCGGCGCCACAAGGGATCAATATCCAGCTGTTCATCGGGAGGCATTTGCGTGGTGTCTCTCGCGCGTCGCGAGCAGCTCGGCAACATCCGGCTTCCGGATGCGATCGGTTTCGATGAACGAGCGGAGCAGGACAGCGTCGGTCATCTTCCGGCCGATCCGCTCCTCGGCCTGCAACCTTCGCTCGTTTTCAGCCGGCTCCGCTTCCAGCACGACGGGGATCAGTGCCGCCTGGCGCTGCCTGGCGAGATCGACGACATGGTCCCATTCTGTCCGTTCTCGAGCGGAGCCGGAGCAGAGCGCATTCGTCATGACAAACATTTCGTCTTGCGGTCGTCTCGCGAGAGCTTCGTACGCCGCACCCTGAACCTTTTCGTAGAGGTCCCACCGGCCAGAACCGCCCCGATCGTGCGCTTGCCAACTCCGGGCCATCCGTTCAGGTGTATAATCAAGGCGCACGTGCCGCTCGATAACGGAAGCAGAAGCGCATGTCCGAAGATCTCCTTGGGAGGCGCCTAGAGCGTTTTCCGTTCGCGTTCGCTCACGGAACCCGCTCCAGCTCGTTGTTTTGGATGATGCTCTAACAAACAGGATTTCAAAGGCTCGCCTTTGATGGGATCGAGCCGCGAAGCGGATCGATAGGGCGACGCCCCTGGCCTTGGCTTCGTTCCCATCGGACAGCGCCAGGCTAGTACGCCAGCGCACAGCCGTCGGCGCGCATCTCGCTGGCCGCTGCCCAGACCCGGTCCGTGCCGCTCATGCGGTGCTCGATGCATTCGTAACGCCCGTAGCCGCCGTCGGACGGGGCAAGCTTCCAGCCCAGGCCGGCCAGCGCGGTGCGGGTGGCGTCCGGGACGCCGCTCTCCAGGCGCAGGATGCCGGTCGCCGGCAGGCCGGGAAGGTCCTCGCCCATGCTCTGCGACGAGCCTTCGTGGTGCCAGCGCGGGCTGTCGCCGGCGGCCTGGATATCAAGGCCGTACTCGATCCGGTTGACCAGGATCTGCTGCTGGCCCATCGGCTGCATGTCGCCGCCCATCACGCCGAAGCTCATCCAGGGCTGGCCGTCGCGGGTGGCGAAGCCGGGGATGATGGTCTGGAACGGCCGCTTGCCCGGGCGATACAGGTTGGGGTGGCCGTTGCGCAGCGAGAACAGCTGGCCGCGATCCTGGAACATGAAGCCGAGCCCGTCGGCGACCAGGCCCGAGCCCATGCCGCGGAAGTTCGACTGGATCATCGACACCATCATGCCCGAGGCGTCGGCGATGGTGAAGTAGGTGGTGTCGCCGTGGCTGGGCGCCTCGCCCGGACGGATGTCCCGGTTGATCCGGTCCGGACGGATCAGCGCCGCACGCCGGGCGGCGTATTCCTTGGAAAGCAGCCAGTCGACCGGGATGGCGGCGAAATGCGGGTCGGCGTAGTAGCGGGCGCGGTCCTCGTAGGCGAGGCGCTTGGCCTCGATCTGCACCTGCAGCGAGGCCGCCGACTGGAAGCCCATCGCGCGCAGGTCGAAATGCTCCAGCATGTTGAGCATCTGCAGCGTGGCCAGCCCCTGCGTGTTCGCCGCCATGCCGTGCACGGTTACGCCCCGATAGGAAGTGGTCAGCGGCTCGCTCCACTCCGAACGGTGACGGCGGAGATCGTCGCGCGTCATCCAGCCGCCGATGCGCCGGAAGTAGCGCTCGATCGTCGCGGCGATCGGTCCGTCATAGAACGCGTCGCGGCCGCCCCCGGCGATCACCCGGTAGGTGCGGGCGAGGTCCGGATTGCGGAAGACCTCGCCCTCGCGCGGCGCCACACCGCCGGGCGCGTAGGTGCGCATCGCATTCGCGGTCTCCTCGACGCCGGCGCCCGGCCGGACGAAGGCGCGCAGATTGCGGGCGATATAGTTTCCGATGATCTGCGGCAGCGGCACGCCGTCGGTGGCGAGCCCGATCGCCGGCTGCAGCAGCTCGCGCCAGGGCAGCCGGCCGTAGCGCTGGTGCAGCGTCCACCAGGCGTCGAGCGCGCCCGGCACCGAGACGCTGACGGCGCCGAGCGGCGGGATCGCACCGTCGCGGGCGCGCGCGCGAACGGTCTCGAGGCTGAGCGCCATCGGGCTGGCGCCGGAGCCGGCGAGGCCGACCAGCTTCGCGCGGCCCGGATCCCAGACCATGGCGTAGCAGTCGCCGCCCAGGCCCGAGCTGGTCGGCTCCAGGAAGCCGAGGGCGGCGTTGGCGGCGACGGCGGCATCGATCGCCGAGCCGCCGCGTCGCAGCGTCTCGATGGCGATCAGGGTGGCGATCGGATGCGCGGTGCCGGCGGCGCCATGGCGTCCCATCGCCGCGGAGCGGGTGGCGAAGCTGGCGCCGAACGGCCGGTCGCCGGCATGCACGTCCGGGCGGACGAAGCGATCCGCTCCAGGCGGCTGGAAGCCGGGCGGTGCGGGCGGTGGCGGCGGATCGGCCATCGCGGCGGTCGGCGGCAGAGCGGCCGTCGCCGGCAGCGCGGCGATGAAAACCCTGCGTCGCATCGGCAGCCCCTTCAGCCGAGCAGGCGGCCGATGACGCGGGCGGTATAGTCCACCACCGGGATGATGCGGCCGTAATTGAGCCGCGTCGGGCCGATCACCCCGATCGCGCCGACGATCCGGTTGGTCTCGTTGCGCGCCGGCGCCACCACCATCGAGACGCCGGAGACGCCGAACAGGCCGCTCTCCGAGCCGATGAAGATGCGCACGCCGTCGGACTGCTCGGCCAGGTCGAGCAGGCGCAGCATGGTCTCCTGCGTCTCCAGCCGGTCGAACAGCAGCTGGATGGTGGAGATGCGGTCGAGCTGGGTGACGTCGGCGAGCAGGCGCGACTGGCCGCGCACGATCAGCGAGCCGCCGCGCGCATCGCCGCCCCAGGTGGCGAGCCCGGTCTCAACGACGCTGGCGGAGAGCTGGTCGAGCTCGGTGCGGTTCGCCGCCATCTCCTCGGTGACGTGCCGGCGCAGCTCGTCCAGCGACAGGCCGGACAGATGCGCGTTCAGGTAGTTGCCCGCCTCGATCAGCGCCGAGGGCGGCAGGCCGGGGGGCGTCTCGATCACCCGGTTCTCGACCCTGCCGTCGGCGCCGACCAGGATCACCAGGGCGCGGCCGGAGCCCAGCGCCACGAACTCGATATGCTTGAGCAGCCCGTCGCTCTTCGGCGCCAGCACCAGCCCCGCCGCCGAGGACAGGCCGGAGAGCATGGTCGAGGCGTCCGACAGCGTGTCCTGCAGCGAGCGGCCGCGCGCCTCCAGCACGCGCACGATGGTCTCGCGCTCCTCCTCGGACAGGCTGCCGAACTGCAGCAGGCCGTCGACGAACAGCCGCAGCCCCTTGTCGGTCGGCAGGCGGCCGGCGGAGGTGTGCGGCGCGAACAGCAGTCCGGCCTCGGTCAGGTCGGCCATGACGTTGCGTATGGTCGCCGGCGACAGCGGCTGCGGCAGCCGTCGCGACAGGGTGCGGCTGCCGACCGGATCGCCGGTCTCGACATACTGCTCGACGATCTCGCGCAGGATCGCGGCCGAACGCGGATCCAGCCCGGGCGGCAGGGCGGGTCGCGGCGTCAGGCTCCGAACGTCCATGCCATCTTCTCCAACGCAAGCCGGCTATGGCCGGACCGGGCGGTGCGCGCTATGCCGGGCCGGTACGACCGAGGAGAGTGTAGCATGCGTCCATCCGGCCGTGCGCCAGACGAAATTCGCACGATCCGCATCACCCCCGGCTTCGCCCGTCACGCGGAAGGCTCGGTGCTGATCCAGGTCGGCGGCACCGAGGTGCTGTGTGCGGCCAGCGTGGAGCCGCGCGTGCCCCCCTTCCTGCGCAACCAGGGGCTCGGCTGGATCACCGCCGAGTACGGCATGCTGCCGCGCGCCACCCACACACGCGGCGCGCGGGAGGCGGCCAAGGGTCGCCAGTCCGGCCGCACCCAGGAGATCCAGCGGCTGATCGGACGCTCGCTGCGCGCCGTGGTCGACCGCCACGCGCTCGGCGAGATGACCGTCACGCTCGATTGCGACGTGCTCAACGCCGATGGCGGCACCCGCTGTGCGGCGATCACCGGCGCCTGGGTGGCGCTCAACCTGGCGCTGCGCCGGCTGGTGCGACAGAACGTGCTCGCCACGATGCCGCTGGTCGGACAGGTCGCGGCGATCTCCTGCGGGCTGCTCGGCACGGCGGACGGGCCGAGCGCGGTCGCCGACCTCGACTATGCGGAGGATAGCGGCGCCGCGGCGGATGCGAACTTCGTGCTGACGCAGGGCGGCGGCATCGTCGAGATCCAGGCCACCGCCGAGCAGGCGCCGTTCTCCGACGCGCAGTTCCAGGACCTGCTGCGCCTGGCGCGCGGCAGCGTCGAGACGCTGTTCCGGCATCAGCGCGAGGCGCTCGCCGAACCATGAGACGCGGGCCGCAGGCCGGCGACAGGCTGGTCGTCGCCAGCCATAATCCGGGCAAGCTCGCCGAGTTCGGCCTGCTGCTCGCCGGACGCGGCCTCACCCTGCTCGGCGCTGCGGCACTCGGCCTGGCGGAGCCGGAGGAGACCGCCGACAGTTTCGTCGGCAACGCGCAGCTCAAGGCGGTCGCCGCCGCACGGGCGGCGAGGTTGCCGGCGCTGGCCGACGATTCCGGCTTCTGCGTGCGGGCCCTCGGCGGCGCGCCGGGCGTCTATTCGGCGCGCTGGGCCGGTCCGGGGCGTGACTTCGGCGTCGCGATGCGGCGCGTGCACGATGCCGTCGCGGCGTCCGCCACGCCGTCCGACGATGCGGCCTGGTTCGAATGCGTGCTCTGCCTGGCCTGGCCGGATGGATCCTCGGAGTGCTTCGAGG
>CAXUCM010000051.1:8649-14538 GCA_964249315.1 uncultured Acetobacteraceae bacterium
CGGCCACGGCGACGATGCCGTCTTCCGGCCGCTCGGCGCGTCGCTCAGCTTCGCCGAGATGACCGACGGGCAGAAGAACGAGGCGAGCCATCGCGCACGTGCGTTCGCGCGGTTCGCGCAGGCGGCACTTTAGCGGCGCCCGGGAACGGGGGCCGCGGCCGGGAGGTCTTCCTCCAGGATGGTGACGTGCATCGAGTACGATACCTCGCCCTCGTCATCGTCGCGATGCAGGGTGCCGATCACCTCCTGATCCACCGCCACCTCGACCGAGAGGCCCGCCCGCGCCGGCTTGACGACGCGGATGCGGTCGGAGCCGATCAGCTTGCGCAGGTAGGCCTGCACGCGGGCGATTTCTGATGCGGTCACGCGGTCGCACTCCTCATCGGCGCTGGGTTTCGCCGCATCCTAGCGCCCGGTGAGGATGCGTTCGACGAGCTGCTTGACCGTCGGCACGAAGCCGTTCGAGTAGAACGGGTCGGCGCCGAAGCGCCACGCGTTCGTGCCGCCGAACATCAGGTTGCGATCCACCGCCTCCTCGTCCTCGGGTGCCGCGTGGCCGATCGCCTGCAAGGTCTTCTGGATGCAGAACGAGCGCGGATCCGCCTTGCGGCCGTTGCTGTAGTCGGGGCCGTGCTCGCTCCAGTTGGAGAAGCGGCACGCCGACAGGCAGCCCATGCAGGCGATCTGGTCGGCGACGAGCTGGGAAGCGGCTTCCGGCGTCTCGAACACCAGGGTCGCGTCCGGGGTGCGCAGGGCCTCCGTGAAGCCCTGCATCTCCCAGTCGCGGACCCGGTTCAGGTCGGCCGGCGCCAGGTAGACCAGACGCTTGCGCGCACCGACGCCGTAGGGCGCCACGTGCGCGCCGAGCGGCTCCGTCGAGAACGCCACCTGGCGGTCGGAGCGATCGCGCAGGCCCTGCAGGAAGCTGTTGTTGACCGCGGAGGAATAGAAGCCGGTCGGGCTGAACTTGTTGAGGAAGACGTCGCCCTTGCGCAGGTCGAGCAGGCGCTGCTTCCACGCCTCGGGAATCGGGCTCTCGCGGGTCAGCAGCGGACGCGTGCCGAACTGGAAGGCGATCGGACCGAGATCGGGATTGTCGATCCAGTCCTCCCACTCCTCCAGCCACCAGACGCCGCCGGCCATGATGATCGGCGTGTCCTCGAGCCCGAACGTGCGCATCAGCTTGCGCAACGCCAGCACGCGCTCGAACGGCGCCTGCGGCTGGGTCGGGTCCTCGCCGTTGGACAGCCCGTTATGGCCGCCGGCAAGCCAGGGATCCTCGTAGACCACGCCGCCGAGCAGGTCGCCGGCCTTGTGATAGGCGCGTTTCCACAGCGCGTTGAAGGCGCGCGCGGAGGAGACGATCGGGTAGTACGGCACGCTGAAGCGGGCGGCGATCTCGGACAGCCGGTATGGCATGCCGGCACCGCAGGTGAGCCCGTTGATCAGCCCGCGCGCGCCTTCCAGCACGCCGGTGATCACCCGCTCGGCACCGCCCATCTCCCACAGGATGTTGGCATGGATGCGGCCGCGGCCGCCGGCCAGCTCGTGTGCCGCGCGGGCCTGGGTGATGCCGCCGGCGATGGCGTAGCCGACCATCTCCTCGTGCCGCTCGCGGCGGGTGCGGCCATGATAGGTCTGTGCGACCACGCGTCCCTGCTCGTCGAAGCTGTCCGCGTTGACGATGCTGACGGTGCCGGCACCCCCAGCCGCCGCCCAGTGGCCGGACGAGACGCCGGTGGAGACCGACACGCCCTTGCCGCCCTCGATCAGGGGAAGAACCTCGGTTCCGCCCAGCCTGATCGGATTGATCGTCTTCATTGCCGTCTTCGCTCCGCGTCGTTCCCCGGGGTCGGGGGCGCCTTTCCAGGCAATCCCTCGTCCCCGCGGAAGTTCCGATTCGTCTGTCTTATTCTGTTACAGATCGTGAGCGTAAGGTGGTCCTGCAAGATTCATATCATAAGATGGGACGCGCCTATCCGGCAGGGGCGTCCGCATGACGCTCCCGGCCCTTGGCGCCGACGCTGTCGCTGATATCGGCGCCGGTGGCCTGATCGACGACGCGCATCGACAGCTTCACTTTTCCGCGATCGTCGAAGCCGAGCACCTTGACCTTCACGGCGTCGCCCATCGCCACCACGTCGGCGGTGCGGGCGACGCGGCCCTGGGCGAGCTCGCTGATATGCACCAGCCCGTCGCGGGCGCCGAGGAAGTTCACGAAGGCGCCGAAATCGGCGACCTTGACCACCTTGCCGGTATAGATCACGCCGATCTCGGGCTCGGCGACGATGCCGCGTATGCGGTCGATCGCGCGCTGCGCCTGTTCGTCGGAGCTGGCGGCAATCTTCACCGTGCCGTCATCGTTGATGTCGATCTTGCAGCCGGTGGTCTCGACGATCTCCCGGATCACCTTGCCGCCGGTGCCGATGATGTCGCGCAGCTTCTCCTTGGGCACGGTGATCACGGTGATCTTCGGCGCCGTCGCCGACACGCCGGCGCGGCCCTGAGTCAGCGCCTTGGCCATCTCGCCGAGGATGTGCAGCCGCCCCTCGCGCGCCTGCTCCAGCGCGATCCGCATGATCTCCGGCGTGATCGAGGTGATCTTGATGTCCATCTGCAGCGAGGTCACGCCCTGCTCGGTGCCGGCGACCTTGAAGTCCATGTCGCCGAGATGGTCCTCGTCGCCGAGGATGTCGGAGAGCACCGCGTAGCCGCGATCCTCCTTGATCAGCCCCATCGCGATGCCGGCGACCGGACGCTTCAGCGGCACGCCGGCATCCATCAGCGACAGCGAGGTGCCGCAGACCGTCGCCATCGACGACGAGCCGTTGCTTTCGGTGATCTCGCTGACCACGCGCAGCGTGTAGGGGAACGCCTCCTTGCCGGGCAGCAGCGGATGCACCGCCCGCCAGGCGAGCTTGCCGTGGCCGATCTCGCGACGTCCCGGCGAGCCCATGCGGCCGGCCTCGCCCACCGAATAGGGCGGGAAGTTGTAGTGCAGCAGGAAGTTGGAGCGGTACTCGCCCTCGAGCGCGTCGATCACCTGCTCGTCCTGGCCGGTACCGAGCGTGGTGACCACCAGCGCCTGGGTCTCGCCGCGGGTGAACAGCGAGGAGCCGTGCGCGCGCGGCAGGATGCCGACCTCGGCCACGATCGGGCGCACGGTGCGCAGGTCGCGCCCGTCGATGCGCAGGCCGGTATCGAGCACGGCGCCGCGCACGACGTCCGCCTCCAGCTCCTTGAGCATCGGCTTGGCCCGGTCGGCGTCGAGGCCGTCCGCGCGCAGCGCCTCGAGCACCTGCTTCTTGGCCGCGCCCACCTTCTCGTAGCGGGCCTGCTTGACGTGCTCCTTGTAGGCCTCGGCGATCGCGGGGCGACCCAGCGTGTCGATGCGCGCCTTCAGCGCACGCTCCTCCTCGGAGGCTTCGGCCAGCGTCCAGGGCGCCTTCGCGGCGTGCTCGGCGAGCGCGATGATCGCCGCGATCACCGGCTGGAACGCGGCATGGCCGAACGTCACCGCGCCCAGCATCACCGCCTCGGTCAGCTCGGAGGCCTCGCTCTCGACCATCAGCACGCCTTCCTCGGTGCCGGCGAGCACGAGGTCGAGCGCGCTCTGCCTGACCTGGTCGAGGGTCGGGTTGAGCACGTACTCGCCGTCGATCTGGCCGACCCGGCAGCCGGCGATCGGGCCGAAGAACGGGATGCCGGACAGGGTCAGCGCCGCCGAGCAGCCGATCATCGCGACGATCGCCGGATCGTTCTCCAGGTCGTGGCTCAGCACGGTGGCGACGACCTGCACCTCGTGGCGGAAGTTCTCCGGGAACAGCGGCCGGATCGGCCGGTCGATCAGGCGCGAGTTGAGGATCTCGGCCTCGGAGGGACGCCCCTCGCGCTTGAAGAAGCCGCCCGGGATCTTGCCGGCGGCGAACGCCTTTTCCTGGTAGTTCACCGTGAGCGGGAAGAAATCCTGCCCCGGCTTGACGCCCTTGGCGCCGACCGCGGTGCAGAGCACGATGGTGTCGCCGTACGAGACCATGACGGCGCCGTCGGCCTGCCGGGCGATCTTGCCGGTCTCGAGCACGAGCGTGCGTCCGCCCCACTCGATTTCCTTGCGGTAGAAGTCGAACATCCTGTTCTCCTGTCTGGCTGTGTGTGTCAGCAGGACGGATCAGGCGTGTGCGGCGTTTCGGACGGCATGGAGCATCGTACCTCCATGTGGCCTGAAACGCCGGTCGGTCGCCGATCTCCCCTGCCGGTGGAGCCCGGCGGAGGCCGAAGCCTCCAGCCGGGAAATCAGGTCAGCGACGCAGGCCGAGACGGCCGATCAGGGTCTCGTAGCGGCCCTGGTCGCGACGCTTGAGGTAGTCGAGCAGCCGGCGGCGCCGGCCGACCAGCATCAGCAGGCCGCGACGCGAGTGGAAGTCCTTCGCGTGCGTCTTCAGATGCTCGGTGAGATTGACGATCCGCTCGCTCAGCAGCGCCACCTGGACTTCGGGCGAGCCGGTGTCGGCGGCGGCGGTGGCGTAGTCGCCGATCAGCGCCGTGCGGCGCTCGGCAGTTATCGACATCGTGGGACTCCGTGGGACAGGGTTACAGTAGGCGCTCCGGCCGCAGCCACCCGTGCTCGAGTCGGCAGAGTCCGATCACGCGCCCCCCGTCCATGGCTCTCGCGATGCCCCCTGCAGGGTCCGCGTCGTCAGGGATCCGGCCCATGAGCGTGACCAGGCTGATCGCCTGGCCATGCGACAGGCTTTCCGCTTCGTGTCCGGTCAAGGCCAGCGCCGGGATGTCGGCCAGCGCGGTCGCGACCGGCAGCAGCAGCTCCGGTGAGGCGGGCGCGTTGTCCGCCCCCGCGAGGAATTTGTCCAGGGAAATCGCGTGCCGCTCCAGGAACGGCCCGACCCGCAGCCGCCGCAGCGCCGACACGTGCCCCACCGTGCCGCAGGCGACGGCGAGGTCGCGCGCCAGGCTGCGCATGTACACGCCCTTGCCCGACTGCACCTCGAACACCGCGGTGTCGTCGTCGATTCGGCGCACCAGCTCGAACCGGTCGACCCGGGCCGGCCGCGGCTCCAGCACCGGGGCACGCCCCTCGCGGGCCATGTCGTAGGCGCGTTCTCCGGCCACCTTGATCGCCGAGAACACCGGCGGGACCTGCAGGATCTCGCCGCGGAACAGGCCGAGCGCCTCGCGGAGCTGCGCGTCGGTGGGCCGGACCTCGGAGGTGGCGGTCACCGCCCCGTCGGCGTCGTCGGTGTCGCGCGCCTCGCCGAGCCTGAGCGTGAAGTGGTACAGCTTGGTGCCGTCCATGACGTAGGGCACGGTCTTGGTGGCGGCGCCGAACGCCACCGGCAGCAGCCCGGTGGCCAGCGGGTCGAGCGTGCCGCCATGCCCGGCCTTCTGCGCGTCGAAGCCGCGCCGCACCCGGTTCACCACGTCGGTCGAGGTCAGCCCGGCCGGCTTGTCGACGATCAGCCACCCGTCCAGGGCGCGTCCACGCTTGCGTCGCATCGATCCTGCCGCCTCGGTTGGGAGGCGAGGCTTTAGACGAGGGGGCTGGTGCGGGCAAACGCGCTTCCGACAGACGTCCACACACGGCTAGAACGCCTCCAACCTGGAGCAGGGCTGGCGCCATGACGGTCGACCTGTCGATCAAGAACGTGCCCGACGACGTGGTGCGCAGGCTGCGCCTGCGTGCCGAGCGCAACCATCGCTCGTTGCAGGACGAGCTGCTGGCGATCATCGAGATGGCCGCCGGCGAGGAGCGGTATTTGACCCCCCGCGAGGTGCTGGCGGAGGCGAGGAAGCTCGTCCTGAACAGCCCGTCGGAAGAGGCCGACATCATCCGCGCCGATCGTGACGGCCGTTAAGGTCGTCGACGCGTCGGCG
>CAXUCM010000052.1:0-14460 GCA_964249315.1 uncultured Acetobacteraceae bacterium
AGACCCGCCCGGACCAGCCCGGCATCGGTGACCAGGAAGGCGCGCCGAGCCGGGAAACGCGCGGCGAGCAGCGCGCCGAGCCGGGAGGCGCCGGACCATTCGACCAGGATGGACGGAACCGTCTGGAACCCGAACGCGATCATGCCGGCTGTCTCCGCATCCTGGAGGCAGGACACTAGAGCGTTTTCCGTTCGCGTTCGCTCACGGAACCCGCTCCAGCTCGTTGTTTTGGCGAGCATCTTTATCCAATCAGATGATTCCATCTGATCGGATGATGCTCTAGGCTTCGGCGAGCTGGTCGATGCGGTCCCAGATCATGGCGATCTGCGGCAATTGGCGTCCCCCCATCAGCGTGGTTGCGCGCATCCCCGGCCGGCCGCCCAGATGCTCGTAGAACCAGCGGCTCGGATTGTCTTCCAGCACCCATAGAAACAGCGAACGACACGACCGCGACGCCAGGTGCCGCGCCGAGGCCTGCAGCAACCGGCGGCCGATCCCGCGCTCGCGCCAGTCATCGAGCACGTAGAGCGTCTCCACCTCTCCCTCCGCCGGCGCCGTCGGGCCGCGCGGGGACGCCGTGGTGAAGCCGATCACGCCGCGCGGCGCCGACGTCGCGCGCGCCACCTGCACGCCGCCGCGCCGGACGATCGCGGCGCCGTAATAGGCGGCGAGCCTTGGTCGCGACAGCCCCGTCAGGCTGCGATCGGGCAGCATGCCGGGATAGGCGTTGCGCCATACCTCGACATGCACCGCGGCAATCGCGCTCGCATCCTCCAGACGAGCGAGGCGGATCGCGATCTCGTCGGCCATCACAGCTCTGCCACCTGCAGGCCGCCGGCGCGACGCGCCGCAAGCACCACGCGCCAGGCTGCGTGGAGCGCCGGCACGAAGCACAGGGTCAGCAGCATGGCGCCGACCAGGTCTCCCACGATCACGATTGCCATCGGGCCAGAATACCCAAAATGCCAGCGGCACCAAGGCCAGGACCGCCGCGGTCGCGGACAGCCGGATCCTCCGGGCGCGTCCATCAAAGGCCAGGCTCCGCCCTGGACCCGCTCAAGGCTCAGCCTTGAGAATCCGACTATAGCAGTAAGATGGCGATTGAGCCGCGAAGCGGATCAATGGGCATTGAACTGATGCGGGTCTGGGGGCGCTGCCCCCAGCGGGGTGTGGGGCAGCGCCCCACATCTTCGGCCGTCGGCGATAGATTCACATCCTCAGAGCCCAGCCTCGTCTCCCGACGCTCAATCTTTCAGGCCGCTGTGATGGCGCCCTGGCGGCGCGGCTTGCGTGTGCGCAGGACCCGATGCAACGCTTATGACATGGTTGAACGGCTCGCGAGCATGCACGGCCGGCCCAGGTCGGACGCGGGCGGAACGACCGGATGAGCCTGCTCTCGCACGCGGTCCGGCCGCTGATCACGCTGGCCGGGCTGCTGGCGGTCTGGTGGCTGGTCAGCCGCGCCAGTGGCGTCCCCGCCTACCTGCTGCCCGATCCGCGTTCGGTGGCCGTGGCGTTGTGGCAGCAGCGCGGACTGCTGCTGTGGAGCACGCTGACCACCCTGACCGAGACCGTGCTGGGACTCGCTATCGGCACCGTGCTCGGGGCGGCCTGCGCCCTGGCGATGGTGTTTTCGCCGCGCCTTGCGCGCTGGCTGATGCCGCTGCTGCTGCTCAGCCAGGCGGTGCCGGTGTTCGCCCTGGCACCGCTGCTGGTCCTGTGGTTCGGCTTCGGCATGACCTCGAAGGTGGTGATGGCAGTGCTGGTGATCTTCTTCCCGGTCGCCGCAGCGTTCGCGGACGGGCTGCGGCGCACCGAGCCCGGCTGGCTCGACCTGGCACGGACGATGAACGCCTCGCCCGCGCGCATTCTGCGCCACGTGCGCCTGCCGGCGGCGCTACCGGCGTTCGGCTCGGGCCTGCGGGTGGCGACCGCGATCGCGCCGATCGGGGCGGTGATCGGCGAGTGGGTCGGCGCCTCGGCCGGGCTCGGCTACGTCATGCTGAACGCGAACGCGCGCATCCAGACCGATGTGATGTTCGCGGCGATGTTCGTGCTGGCGCTGATGACGGTGCTGCTCTGGGTCGCGGTCGACCGGCTGCTCAAACGCCTGCAATATTGGTAGCGAGGCCGACCGATCGCGGGACGGCCCGGTTTAACGCAACGATGCCCGGCGCGCCTGGATCACCGCCGCGAGTCGTGCCGCAATCGCCGGGTCTCGCCAGAGCAGGACCAGGGAGGCCAGCAGGCCGCCATGCAGCAGCAGCGCGCCGGTGCGCACATAAACCAGGCTCCAGATCAATCCGGGTCCCGTCCACATCGTGGCGCAGCAGAGCGCGTAGGCGGCAAACCGGGTGAGCGGGGCCGACGAGCCCATCCGCCAGAGCACCGCCAACGTGGCGCCGCCAGCCATCAGCGTCTTCAGCGCCGCCATCCCGCGCAACAACCGGACGAGATCGGCACCATCCGCGGTCGCGGCGGATGACGTCGCGCGCGCATCGCCCACCAGGAAGCCGGCGACCGCCGCGATGCAGACGACCAGCATGAACAGCACTTGCGCCGTCGGCCCCGGCACGTCGCGCACCTTGCCGCGCGTCCCGGACCTCGTCGCGAAACCCGTCATCATCGTCGTGCGCTCCAGTCCCATGCGCGCGAAATTAAGCAGGCCAAGGGGCGTTGCCCCTTGGAACCCCATCAAAGGCGAAGCCTTTGAAATCCAGTATATTGAGTAGTTTATAAAAGGGAAGCAACGGAGCATGCCGACAGTGTTTTCGGGCGACGCTTGAGGGCGGAAAACAAGTAACCCCTGGCCTTCTGGCGCCAGTCTCCTCTAGGCGGCCCGTACTGCCTGCAGGAAGGAGTCGACCTCGCCGGAGAAACTTTCTGCATGACGCGACAAGCCCTTCGCGGAGTCGAGCACCTGCGTCGCGGTCTCGCCGGTATCGTTGGCAACACCGGTCACCTTGGCGATGCTCTGGCTGACCAGTTCGGTGGCGCGCGCCGTCTCGACGGCGTGACGGGCAATCTCCGCCGTGGCGCCACCCTGCTGCTCTGCCGCCGCCGCCACCGCGTTCGCGATGCCTTCCAGCTCCTCGATCGTCCTCGAGATGCCGCCGATGGAACCAACCGCCTGCTGCGTGGCGACCTGGATCTGGCCGATGCGCCTCTCGATCTCCTGGGTGGCGTTGGTGGTCTGGGTGGCGAGGCTCTTGACTTCGGACGCGACGACCGCAAACCCCCGGCCGGCTTCGCCGGCGCGAGCCGCCTCGATCGTCGCGTTGAGTGCGAGAAGATTGGTCTGCTTGGCGATCGCGGCGATCAGGTTGACGACCTGCCCGATCTCGTTGGCGCCAAGCGAAAGCGCCTGGACGGTCTCATCCGTCCGACGCGCTTCCGCGACGGCCTGCCGGGTGATGCTGGCGGAATGTGCGATCTGGCGGCTGATCTCCCGGATGGAGGCGGAGAGCTGATCCGACGCCGCCGCCACCGTCTGCACGCCCGCGCTCGCGATCTCCGCTGCCGAAGCGACTTCACCGGCCTCGCGGTTGGTCTGTTCCGCCGATCCGCTCATCCCGCACGCGGTCGCCTCGAGCTGCGCGGAGGCCGACAACAGCATTGCCGCGGTCTGACCGACCTTGGTCTCGAAGGCGCCAAGAAGCGCCTCGAGACGGAATGCCCTGCTCTCCCTGGTGCCGCGCTCGGCTTCCTGTTCTGCCGTCAGGCGGTCCCGCTCGATCATGTTGTCGCGGAAGACCTGGACGGCTGCCGCCATGCCGCCGATCTCATCGGTCCGCTCGACACCCACCGGCGCGGCACTGAGATCATGCTGGGCCAGCCGCTTCATCAGGTTGGTGATATGGCCGATCGGTGTCGAGACGTTGTGAGCGATCGCCCAGGCAAGGAAGGCGCAGGCGATGATGGCGAGCGAGGCCACGGCCAGGATCACCCGCTTGGCCTTGGAGTAGGCGACGGCACTGGCCTCCGCCGCGGTCCTGCTGGTGTCAAGGCTTCGGTCCAGGGCCGATTTCGCCGCATCGAAAGCGCCCGTGTAACTCTGCTGCTCCTTGTCGCTGAAGAGGTTCTCCGGCTCACCGCCGGGGCCGATGTCCTGATCGATGATCTTCGTGTGACTGCTCCAGGCTTGATCGAACAGTCGCAGCGTGCGATCGGCCGCCGCGGAGTGACTGGCGAGGATGCCGGAGGCTTGCCGAAGCCGGTCGACTTCGCCGCGCTGCTCCATCAGCTCGGCGGCGATCGCCTTGCGGTCGCCATCGGTCAACGCAACCGCGTAGCGGGCCTCGATCAGCCTTGCCTTTTGCAGGGCGACGACGAGACCACCCTGGGTCACCGCCTGAGGCAGCGAGTGGTTCCGGATCTCCGCAGCGCGGCCATCGATTGCCGACATGCGCGTGATGGCGGTGATGCTCAGGATCAGCACGAGCGCGAGAACCAGGGCGAAGGCGCCCATTACCTTGACGCGAATGCTGAGGCAATTGACTGCAAAGACCATGTTTCTCTCGTTCATCGACGGTCCCTGGCCTGAGCCTTGGGGATGCGGTCCTGGCACGAGCTTAGCGAGGGAAGATTAAGGAATCCTTGCGCTCCGGACCCCGACCGCGGCAATCCGGTTACGTCTTACGGTGCAATGCACAAAGGCTCTTGATCGTAGCCTCCGAAATTAGGAGGGTGACCGCCGTTCGTGGATGACCCGGACCTGTCGGGAGGAGATGAAGAGCAGTGATGCGACATCACCGCTTCAAGCGATCACGGAGCCGAGAGATACGCGGCGTATTCCGTGCCGGCGCGGGCTTGCTCCTGCTGACATCGTGCAGCCAGGGGGTCCTCGACCCGAAGGGCCCGATCGCCCGCGCCAACGTGACGATCTTGTATGACAGCCTCGTCATCATGCTCGCGATCATCGTCCCGACGATCATCGCCACCCTCGCCTTCGCCTGGTGGTTCCGCGCGTCCAACACCCGGGCGCGCTACATGCCGGAATGGGCCTATTCCGGACGTATCGAGCTCGTCACCTGGGCCGTGCCGCTGTTGACCATCATCCTTCTCGGCGGCGTCACCTGGATCGGCTCGCACGAGCTCGATCCGGCGCGGCCGATCGCCTCGAAGAAGCCGCCGCTGGAAGTTCAGGTCGTCTCGCTGGACTGGAAATGGCTGTTCCTCTATCCGGGCCAGCATATTGCCGCCTTGAACCAGCTGGTGATCCCCGTCGGCGTTCCGGTGCATTTCACGCTCACCTCGGCCAGCGTGCTGAACACCTTCTTCGTCCCGCAGCTCGGCAGCATGATCTACACGATGAACGGCATGGCCGATCAGCTGAACCTCCAGGCGGACGAGCCTGGCATCTATCCCGGCATCTCCGGACATTTCAGCGGCGACGGCTTCGCCGACATGCACTTCGACGTGCGCGCGGTCCCGGAGAAGGATTTCGCGTCCTGGGTCTCCGCGACGAAAGGCGGCGGCGGTGTGCTCGACAACGCGCAGTACGCGCTGCTGGCGCGGCAGAGCGTGGCCGACAAGCCTCGCCTGTTCGGCCAGGCCGATTCGTCGTTGTTCCAGAACATCGTGGCGCAACGTATCGCGCCCGGATCCGGCCCACCGCAAACCGTCGCCACCCTGCAGTCGAAGCACAAGAAAACGGAGCACTAGGATGTTTGGCAAGCTCACCTGGAGCGCCATCCCGTTTGATCAACCGATCCCGCTCGTCGCCGCTACGTTCGTCGGCCTGATCCTCGCCGGCATCCTCGTCACGATCGTCGTCAAGGGCTGGCTGCCCTATCTCTGGGAAGAGTGGATCACCAGCGTCGATCACAAGCGCATCGGCATCATGTACACGCTGCTCGCGATGGTCATGCTGTTGCGCGGCTTCAGTGACGCGCTGATGATGCGCTCGCAACAGGCGCTCGCCTTCCGCGCGCCGGGCTACCTGCCGCCCGACCATTACGATCAGATATTTTCCGCCCACGGCACGCTGATGATCTTCTTCGTCTCGATGCCGTTCGTGATCGGCCTGATGAACTTCGTGGTCCCGCTCCAGCTCGGCGCGCGCGACGTCGCGTTCCCGACCCTGAATTCGGTCGGCTTCTGGCTCACCGCGAGCGGCGCGCTGCTGGTCAACGTCTCCCTCGTCGTCGGCGAGTTCTCGAAGACCGGCTGGCTGCCGTATCCGCCCCTGTCCGAGATGGCCTACTCCCCCGGCGGCGGCGTGGACTACTATCTGGTGGCGCTGCAGATCTCCGGGGTCGGCACGCTGATGTCGGGAATAAATCTCGTCACCACGATCCTGAAGATCCACGCGCCGGGCATGACCTACATGCGCATGCCGATGTTCTGCTGGACCGCGCTCGCTTCCAACCTGCTCATCGTCGCCGCGTTCCCGATCCTGACCGCGACGCTCGCGATGCTGATGCTCGACCGCTATCTCGGCTTTCACTTCTTCACCGACACCGGCGGCGGCAACCCGATGATGTTCATGAACCTCATCTGGGCGTGGGGTCATCCCGAGGTCTACATCCTGGTCCTGCCTGCCTTCGGCGTGTTCTCCGAAGTCGTATCGACCTTCTCCGGCAAGCCGCTGTTCGGCTACCGCTCGATGGTGCTCGCCACGATGGCGATCTGCGTTCTCGCCTTCATGGTCTGGCTGCACCACTTCTTCACCATGGGCGCGGGCGGCGACGTCAACGGCTTCTTCGGCATCATGACGATGATCATCGCGGTTCCGACCGGGGTGAAGGTGTTCAACTGGCTGTTCACCATGTATGGCGGCCAGATCATCTTCGCGACGCCGATGCTGTGGTCGATCGGCTTCATGGTCACCTTCATCATCGGCGGCATGACCGGCGTGTTGCTGGCGTCGCCACCGGCCGACTTCGTGCTGCACAACAGCCTTTTCCTCGTGGCGCACTTCCACAACGTCATCATCGGCGGCGTGCTGTTCGGAGCCTTCGCCGGCTACAGTTTCTGGTTCCCCAAGGCGTTCGGCTTCCGCCTGCACGAGGGTCTCGGCAAGGCCGCGTTCTGGTGCTGGATCGTCGGGTTCTACGTTGCCTTCATGCCGCTCTATGCGCTCGGCCTGCTCGGCATGACGCGACGCATGCAGCATTACGACAATCCGGAGTGGCGTCCCTGGCTCCTGGTCGCGGCCCTGGGTGCCTTGATAATCCTTGCCGGCATCATCTGCCAGATCGCCCAGCTCGCGGTGAGCATCCGCGACCGCGATGCCCTTCGGGACGAGACCGGCGACCCGTGGGACGGCCGCTCGCTCGAATGGGCGACCGCCTCGCCGCCGCCCGCCTTCAACTTTGCCGTGCTTCCGGATGTGCAGGGCGAGGAAGCCTATTGGGGGATGAAGCAGAAAGCCTTCGAGCAGGCGACGGCGGACGAGGAGCCCGACTACGAGGATATCGAGCTGCCGCGAAACAGCCCGACCGGCTTTCTCTGCGCCTTCTTCGCCTCGTTCCTCGGGTTCGCCTTCATCTGGAGCATCTGGTGGCTGGTCATCGCCGCCGGGATTGGAGCGTTCGCCACGTTCGTCGTCTTCGCCTGGCGCGATCGGGACGAATACACGGTTACCGCGACCGAGATCGCCCGCATCGATCACATCAATCGAACGGTGCGCCAGCGTGCGCTCGAGCATCTGAAGGTCACCGCGTGATGTCCGGCATCTCGCTGCCCTATTTCCATCACGACCCCAACCGCCTCGGCAGGGGCCGGTCCGACTTCGAAGGCCCTGCCGTCCACGCCGAGAAGGAGTTGCCGTCGAAGCGGATCGTCACCGGCTACGGCTTCTGGATCTTCCTGATCAGCGACATCATCATGTTCTCGGCGTTCTTCGCCACCTTCGCGGTGCTCGAAGGCAGCACGGCCGGAGGTCCGAACGGGCGCGCGATCTTCAGCCTGTCGAACGCCGAGGCGGAGACGGCTTTCCTGCTCGCTTCGAGCTTCGCCGCCGGTCTCGCCACGATCGCCACGCGCGCGCGCAGCACCCGCTGGTTCTACGTGGCCATGGTGCTGACGTTCCTGCTCGGAGCCGGCTTCCTTTTCCTTGAAGTCACCGAGTTTCTCGACATCATCTCGAAGGGAGACGGGCCGCGTCGCAGCGCCTTCCTCTCAGGCTTCTTTGCCCTCGTCGGCTGCCACGGCATTCACGTCACCGTCGGTCTGCTCTGGCTCCTGACGATGATGGCCCAGGTGTTCGCGAAAGGCTTTCGCTCCGACATCCTGCGTCGGCTGCTGTGCTTCAGCCTGTTCTGGCACACCCTCGACATCATCTGGGTCGCCCTGTTTACCGTCGTCTATTGCGGAGCATTCGAGCCATGAGGCACCCCGAGCACGCCCAGGAGATGCATGCGGACGATACCGCGCCCGGCGACGAGAGGCCCGGCCGCGAGGATCTCACCCAAGGCGTCGTCAGCTACGTGATCGGAATCGCACTGGCCTCGATCCTAACGGTGCTCTCCTTCACCACGGCGAAGACGCATCTCGTCTGGATGCCGAGCATTCCGGTGGCACTCTTCGTGCTGGCCGTGGCGCAGATCGGCATCCACATCGTCTTCTTCCTGCACATCACCAGCGGTCCCGACAGCATCAACAACGTGATGGCGCTCGCCTTCGGCGTGCTCATCGTGTTCCTGCTGATCGCCGGATCCGTCTGGATCATGGACCATCTCAATCACGCGATGGTGCCGATGGATACGCTCATGAACATGCAGCGCTGATCGCCGGAGGCGGTCGGTTCGGCCGACCTGAAGGTCTCTACGACCTCCAGATCGGCCGAGATCGGGGTTAGCGGGTCAGGCGGACACCGTCGCGTGCTTAGCCGCAAGCTTGGCCAGCTTCTCGCCCATCTGGCTGGTCAGCTCGTCCGCGCCATAGATGTCGGAGACGATGCCCTTCAGCTTGGTGACGTGGTCCTTCATGCCGAGCGCCTCGGCGATCGCGGCGGCCGAGCCGAAGCCGGTGATGCCGTAATGGCACATGCGCTGATACTGGCCGATGATGACGATGTCACGCAGCTCGCCGTCGGTCGGCGCCTCGGCAACGCCGTGCTTGAGGGCTTCCTTGCACAGGCCCTCCATGCCCTTGCAATGCTCCTTCTCGACCGTCTCGCCGGCGTCCGAAAGCAGTCCCTTCAGGGTCTCGTTGTGCTTGTCGATACCGGTGGCCGATTCCGTCAGATGCTGCTTCAGCTTGGCGTCATGGACGCCGGCAGTCAGCTGGGCGAGGGCCTTCGTCATCTGGTCGTTGGCGGACCAGAGATCCTTGATCTCGTCCGTGTAGACTTCCTTGAGGCTGTCAGGTGTGGGCATGATGACTTCCTGGTGGTGGAGCGCATGCAACGCCGGCTCGAGATCAAAGACGCATCGCCGCGCTCAAGTCTGCATGAGCAGGGAGGACGCGAGCGCAGCACGGAGCCCGGTGTCCCGCGCATAGCTAGCAGAACGCAAATGCAATGCTTTCGCGGCTCGATATGGCCCATTTAGCGTCCTGCGCCAGGAAGCGGCGCAGGCTTATGACGCATCCGCACGTGCCGCGAGCCCTGGTAGGGCACAGCAACGACGTAACGCGTCCTTTTCGGTCGAGCCGGTCACCAGTGGGCCGGAGTCCTTAAGGGAAACGGGTATGTTCTCTGTTCCGCACGCTGCGATGACTCCCCCTCGCGACGTCATCTGAAGCGGCCGCGGCGCACGCGCGCCTGGCCGCCCTGATCCCCGGTCTGTCGCGGCGGCCCTAGCCCGCGCGCAGACTTGTCCATGCGGTTTCGCATGCTCACGACGTCTCCCGCGTGCGAACGCGGGTCCTGCAAGGATTGCCCCATGCGCCAGCTTCGTTCCCGCCTGGCGGTCGCACCGCTGCGCCGCGACCCGTCCGCGATCGATGCCCCGCTGCCGACGGTCGAGGCGCTCGTCGCCGCGTTGCGGCCCACCGAGCCGATGCATTGCCTGCGTCCCGAGACGATCGAGACCGATACGCGCGGCTTCGTGCAGGGCTTCCCGGGCGAGGTGCTGTATGCGGTCAAGTGCAACCCGGAGCCTGCCATGCTGCGCGCGGTCTGGGCAGGCGGCGTACGTCATTTCGACTGCGCATCGGCGCCGGAGATCTCCCTGGTGCGGCAGATGTTCCCGGACGCGCACATCCATTTCATGCATCCGGTCAAGTCGCGCCCGGCCATCGCCGAGGCGTACGCGCGTCACGGTGTGCGCGATTTCGTGCTGGACAGCGCGGACGAGCTCGCCAAGATCCTGGCCGAGACCGGCCGCGCCACCGATCTCGGCCTGTTCGTGCGTCTGGCGTTGCCGCCCTCGGCCACGCCCGGCAGCGTGATGTATGATCTTTCCGGCAAGTTCGGCGCCGCCGCCGGGGATGCGGCACAGCTGCTCCGCGCGGCGCGGGCGCGGGCCGTACGCGTCGGCCTGTCGTTCCATGTCGGCTCGCAATGCATGGACCCGCTCGCCTATCGTCGCGCGATCCGCCTCGCCGGCGAGACCATCCGCGCCGCCGGCGTCGCGGTCGACGTGCTCGATATCGGCGGCGGCTTTCCGGTGCGCTATCCGGACCTCGAGCCGCCGCCGCTCGGCGCCTTCCTGGCCGAGATCGAGGCCGGCTTCGAGGCGCTGGAACTACCCGGCACGCAGCTATGGGCGGAGCCCGGCCGCGCGCTCGTCGCCGGCGGCAGCTCCGTCGTGGTGCAGGTGCAGCTGCGTCGCGGCCAGGCGCTGTACGTCAATGACGGCGTCTATGGCAGCCTGTCCGATGCCGGCGCGCCCGGGTTCCGCTTCCCGGTGCGCCGGCTGCGCGCCGGTGCGTCGCACGAAGACGGTCGTCGCACCGGCTTCTCGCTGTTCGGACCGACCTGCGACAGCGCCGACCAGATGAAGGGGCCGTTCATGCTGCCGCCGGACATCGCCGAGGGCGACTGGATCGAGATCGGTCAGCTCGGCGCCTACGGGGCCTGTCTGCGCACCGCCTTCAACGGCTTCGATCGCGCGAACCTGGTGGCGGTGCGCGACGCACCGATGCTGGGGCACGGCGATGCGGCTGCCTTCGCACGCGCCGCGTGATGTCCTATTCTCGAAATCCACCCTCCAGCGCGCGGGCCCACATGAAACACGCAAGCTTCTCCGGGCGGCTGGTGATGGTGGGCTTCGGCAGCATCGGCCAGGGCGTGCTGCCGCTGATCCTGCGTCATCTCGCGATCGCGCCGGCACAGATCCGCATCCTGACCGGCGACGATCGCGGTGCGGCGGTCGCGGCGGCATACGGCGTCGAATTCCGCGTCGCACCGATCACGCGTGCAAACTGCCTTGGCCTGCTGACGCCGCTGCTGGGTGCCGGCGATTTCCTGCTGAACCTGTCGGTCGACGTCTCCTCGGTGGCGCTGATGCAGTTCTGCCGAGAGGTCGGCGCGCTCTACCAGGATACCTGCGTCGAGCCGTGGACCGGCGGCTACACCGATTCGTCGCTGTCGTCGTCCGAGCGCTCGAACTACGCGCTGCGCGAGTCGGCATTGCGCCTCGGCGCCCAGGGACCGGGCCCGACCGCGCTGATCACCCACGGCGCCAATCCCGGCCTGGTCTCGCACTTCGTCAAGGAGGCGCTGCTGCACCTGGCCGCCGATCGCGGCGCGCCGGAACAGGCGCCCGACACCCAGGCGGGATGGGCGGCGCTCGCGTACCGGCTCGGCGTCAAGGTGATCCATATCGCCGAGCGCGATACCCAGGTGGCGGATCTGGCCAAGCAACGCGGCGAGTTCGTCAACACCTGGTCGGTGGACGGCTTCGTCTCGGAGGGCAGCCAGCCGGCCGAACTCGGCTGGGGCACGCACGAGAAATCCTGGCCTGCGGATGCGCGCGGCCACAATTTCGGCGGCGGCGCCGCGATCTATCTCGAGCGTCCCGGCGCCTCGACGCGCGTGCGCAGCTGGACACCGCTGGAAGGTGCGTTCCACGGCTTCCTGATAACGCATAACGAATCGATCTCGATCGCCGACTACTACACGCACCGCGAGGGCGGCGCGATCGCCCACCGGCCGACGGTGCACTACGCCTACCATCCGTGCGACGATGCGGTGCTGTCGCTGCACGAGCTTGCCGGCAAGAACTGGCAAATGCAGCCGCGGCAACGCCTGCTGATGGACGAGATCGTCTCCGGCACCGACGAACTCGGCGTGCTGCTGATGGGGCATCATCGCGGCGCCTACTGGTATGGTTCGCGTCTTTCGATCGAGCAGGCGCGCGCGCTGGCGCCGCACAACAACGCCACCAGCCTGCAGGTGACCGCCACCGTGCTGGGCGGGCTGGTCTGGGCGCTGGAAAACCCAGAGCGCGGCGTCGTCGAGCCGGATGCGATCGACCATGGCCGCATCCTGGAGATCGCGCGACCCTATCTCGGCGACGTGGTCGGCGTGTTCTCCGACTGGACGCCGCTCGAGGATCGCGGCGGCCTGTTCACGGAAAGCCTCGACCGGGACTGTCCCTGGCAGTTCGGCAATTTCCGGGTGGTCTGATACCGAGGGTAAAGGTTGGGGCTCCGCCCCAAGCCCCGCCAAAGGCTCGCCTTTGGAAACCTCTTATAAATGGATTCTCAAGGCTGAGCCTTGAGCGGGTCCAGGGCGGAGCCCTGGCCTCAAGGCGCCATCCCGTCGGTGAGCAAAGGCGGTCCCTGGCCGCCGGCAGGGGGTGCGGCGTTGGTGATCTCGCCGTGATAGGTCGAGCAGGCGCCCAGCAGGCAGAGGATGCAAACGGCGACCAACCCGAAAATCGTCGTGCCGCACCGCATCACATCGTCAACGGGTGACGCTGCAGATGTTCTGCGGCGAGGCCGTCCGGGCCGAACAGGTGGCAATGCGCCGGCGACAGCGACAGGCGCACCGGCTGGTGCACGCGGGTGGCGTCGGCGCCGTCGGTCTGCACCACCAGCATGGTCTTGTCCTGCAGCTCGATATGCAGCAGCGTCAGGCCGCCGAGCCGCTCGGCGATCAGCGCATGGCCGTTGATGCTGCCGTTCGGATCGATGGACAGGTGCTCGGGGCGTATGCCGAGCGTCGCGGCGCTGCCGGGCACCAGTCCGCCCGGCTCGACCGGAACGGTGACGTTGATGCCGCCGGGTCCGGCGACGGTGACGCCGCCCTGGTCGGACGCGGTGATCGTCGCCGGCAGCAGGTTCATCCGCGGCGAGCCCATGAAGCCGGCGACGAACAGGTTGACCGGATGATGGTAGAGCTCCAGCGGCGAGCCGACCTGCTCGACGCGACCCGACTGCAGCACGACGATCTTGTCGGCCATGGTCATCGCCTCGACCTGGTCGTGGGTGACGTAGATCATCGTGGCACGAAGCTGCTCGTGCAGGCGGGCCAGCTCGATGCGCATCTGCCCGCGCAGGGCGGCGTCGAGGTTGGAGAGCGGCTCGTCGAACAGGAACACCTTCGGATTGCGCACGATCGAGCGGCCGATCGCCACGCGCTGGCGCTGGCCGCCGGAGAGCTGGCCGGGCTTGCGGTCGAGATAGGGCTCGAGCTGCAGGATGCGGGCGGCCTCATGGACCTTGGCGTTGAGCTCGTCGGCCTTCACCCCGGCCAGCTTCAGCGCGAAGCCCATGTTCTGCGCCACCGTCATGTGCGGATAGAGCGCGTAGGACTGGAACACCATCGCCAGCCCGCGCTGGGCCGGGCCGACATCGTTGACGCGGCGCCCGTCGATGATCAGGTCGCCGCCGCTGATCTCCTCGAGACCCGCGATCATGCGCAGCAGCGTCGACTTGCCGCAGCCGGACGGCCCGACGAAGACGACGAACTCGCGATCCTCGACATCCAGGGTGACGCCCTTGATCGCCTCGAGATTGGCGTAGCTCTTGCGAAGATCGCGCAGTGCGAGGGTGGCCAAGGCAGTGCTCCCGATGATTTTTCTTGGACGTTCATGTAGGACGGCCGCGGCCTATTTCACCGCCCCGAAGGTCAGGCCGCGCACCAGCTGACGCTGGCTGAGCCAGCCGAAGATCAGGATCGGCGCGACCGCGAGGGTGGAGGCGGCGGAGAGCTTGCCGAAGAACAATCCCTCCGGCGAGGAGAACGACGCGATGAAGGCGGTCAGCGGTGCGGCGCGCGACGAGGTCAGGTTGAGCGACCAGAACGTCTCGTTCCAGCACAGGATCAGCGACAGCAGCCCGGTCGAGGCCACGCCCGGCAGCGACAGCGGCAGCAGCACGTGACGCAGCTCGCCGAGCCGGCCGGCGCCGTCCATGCGTCCGGCCTCGAGGATGTCGCGCGGCACCTCCTTGAAGAAGGTGAACAGCATCCAGACCACGATCGGCAGATTCATCAGCATGTAGACCAGGATCAGCCCGGTGCGGGTATCGAGCAGGCCGGTATTGCGCATCAGCAGGTAGATCGGGATCAGCACGCCGACCGGCGGCAGCATCTTGGTCGACAGCATCCACAGCAGGGTGCCG
>CAXUCM010000053.1:0-8861 GCA_964249315.1 uncultured Acetobacteraceae bacterium
AGTCAAACGTGACCGCCTTGCCGATCAGCGCCAAGCGCCGGCCGCCGGCCGCGGGGGGCGCGGGCGCGGGCGGGCCGGGCTGCCGCGCGGCAGCCTCGCCCCGTTGCTGCGGGCGATGCGCGAGCACGCGGGCGGAGCGTGGCTGATCGCCGATACCGGCGGCGTCGGCTGGGACGACATCGAGGCGCTGGCCGGCATCGGTCTGGATGGCGTGCTGTCCTCGCTGGGCTGGTGGAACTGGCAGGACGGCTGGTTCGAGGACGAGCTGGCGATGCTGCGACGGGTGGCACCGGTGATCGCCGCCTTGGCCGCCGGGCAGTTCGAGAGCGACGCGGCGCTGGGCCGCGCGCTCGCCTGCTGCGCCGGGCAGGAGATCGGCTGGATCGCCGCCCCCGGCGCGATCACGCGCGCGGCCCTCGGCCTGCTCGGCGGCTTCGAGGCGCTGGCGCCGTCCCGACGGCTGAGTCCGCCCGGGGCCGCGGTCGAGGTCTATCTCCGCACCGACGCGGTCGATCCGCGCTGGAGCGGCCGCGCCGCGCTGCTGCTGTTCAACGCGCGCGCCGACCGTCCCGCCGAGATCGATCCGGCGCAGTTCCTTGCCGCCGTCGGCGGCAGCTTCAAGGCGTTCACCAGCACCGACAGCGGCGTGATGCTGGTGCCCGGCGTGCCGCTTTCGCTGCCGGTCGGGGCGATGTGCGTCTACGAGGCGGCGGCGATCGCGGCACCGGTGGCGAGCCGGATCGATCCGCGTTCGGCAGTACGCGCCGCCGCGCTGCCTCGCCTGGCCATCGAGGGCGTAGCGCCCGCCGTCGATGGCGGCCGGTTCGCGGTCAAGCGGATCGCCGGCGAGCTGGTCCAGGTCGAGGCCGACGTGATCGGCGACGGCCACGACATCCTCAGCGCGGTGCTGCAATGGCAGGCGCCCGGCGACGATGACTGGCAGGAGACGCGCATGCGCCTGCTCGGCAACGATCGCTGGACCGCCGCCTTCCCGCTGGTCACGCGCGGCCTGCACGAGTTCCGCATCCAGGCCTGGCGCGACGGCTATGCCACCTACCGTCACGAGCTCGGTGCGAAGTCCGCCGCCGGCGTGCCGATCGCGCTCGAGCTGACCGAGGGCTGCGCCATGCTGCGCGCCGCGGTGGCGCGACGCGCGCCGGGCAACGTCGAGATCGAGGCCGTGCTCGCCCAGCTGACCACGCAGGCCGGCGACGCGCCGGCGCAATGCGCCACCCTGCTCGCCCCCGCGCTGGCGGCGCTGATGGATGCGGCGGACGAGCGGCCGCACAGCGCGGTCTCGGACTCGTTCGCGGTCGATGCGGAGCGCACCGCGGCCGGCTTCGCGAGCTGGTACGAGGTGTTCCCGCGCTCGATGAGCGACGATCCGCACCGTCACGGCAGCTTCCGCGACGTCGAGCGGCATCTGCCGCGGATCCGCGACATGGGCTTCGACGTGCTGTACTTCCCGCCGATCCACCCGATCGGCCGGGTCAACCGCAAGGGCCCGAACAACACCCTCACCCCGGGCCCGGAGGATGTCGGCAGCCCGTATGCGGTCGGCAACGAGGAGGGCGGCCACGAGGCGATCCATGCGGCGCTCGGCACGCTGGAGGATTTCCTGCATCTGTGCCGCCAGGCCGAGGCGCACGGGCTCGAGATCGCGATCGACTTCGCGATCCAGTGCGCGCCCGACCATCCCTGGCTGAAGCAGCATCGCGACTGGTTCGCCTGGCGGCCGGACGGCACCGTGCGATATGCGGAGAACCCGCCGAAGAAGTACCAGGACATCGTCAACGTCGACTTCTACGGCGACGGCGCGGTGCCCGATCTCTGGCTGGCGCTGGCGAACGTGGTGCTGTACTGGGCCGAGCAGGGCATCCGGCTGTTCCGCGTCGACAACCCGCATACCAAGCCGCTGCCGTTCTGGCAGTGGATGATCGCCGAGGTCCGCGCGCGCTACCCGGACGCGGTGTTCCTGGCCGAGGCGTTCACCCGGCCGAAGGTGATGAACCGCCTGGCCAAAGGCGGCTTCGGCCAGTCCTACACCTATTTCACCTGGCGCAACTCAAAGGCGGAGCTGACCGAGTACCTCACCCAGCTGTCGCAGGAGGCGCCGCGCGACTTCTTCCGCCCGCATTTCTTCGTCAACACGCCCGACATCAACCCGGTGTTCCTGCAGACCTCGGGTCGCGCCGGCTACCTGATCCGCGCCGCGCTGGCCGCGACGATGTCGGGGCTGTGGGGCGTCTATAACGGCTTCGAGCTGTGCGAGGGCGCGGCCCTGCCCGGGCGCGAGGAGTATCTCGACAGCGAGAAATACCAGATCCGCTGCTGGGACTGGCAGCGGCCGGGCAACATCGTCGCGGAGATCACCCGGCTGAACCGCATCCGCGCCGAGAACCCGGCCCTGCACGGCCATTGCGGCATCGCCTTCCTGACGGCGGGAAACGATGCGGTGCTGTTCTACGAGAAGACCACCACCGGTCGCGGCAACTGCGTGCTGTGCCTGGTCAGCCTCGATCCGCACAACGTGCAGACGAGCACGATCGAGCTGCCTCTGTATAAATGGGGTCTGCCCGACCAGGCGGTCCTGCAGATGGAGGATCTGGTCGGCGGCGGCCGCTTCCAGCTGGCGGGGAAGTACCACTCCGTGACGCTGACGCCGCAAGCCCCCTACCTGATCTGGCGTGCCTCGCCGCTGTCTTGAAAGGACGTCGTCCACCATCATGAGCAACGACAATGTCGAGCTCGTCGAGCCTGCGGGCGAGCTGAAAACCGACTCTAAGCCTGCGGGCGAGCTGAAGACCGACTCTGAGCCTGCGGGCGAGCTGAAAACCGACTCTGGGCCCGCGGGCGAGCTGAAGACCGACGCGCGCAGCATCGGCCTGCCGCCGATCGAGGACCCGCTCTGGTACAAGGACGCGGTGATCTACCAGATCCACATCAAGTCGTTCTTTGATGGCAACAATGACGGCGTCGGCGATTTCGCCGGCCTGCTGCAGAAGCTCGACTACATCGCCGAACTCGGCGTCACCGCGATCTGGATGCTGCCGTTCTATCCGTCGCCGCGGCGCGACGACGGCTACGACATCGCCGACTATCGCGGCGTGCATCCCGAATACGGCGCCCTGTCCGACCTGCGCCACTTCGTCAACGCCGCACACGAGCGCGGCCTTCGCGTCATCACCGAGCTGGTCATCAACCATACCTCCGACCAGCATCCCTGGTTCCAGCGCGCGCGTCTCGCACCCGCCGGCTCGCCCGAGCGCGACTTCTACGTCTGGTCGGACACCGACGAGAAGTACGACGGCACCCGCATCATCTTCATCGACACCGAGAAATCGAACTGGACCTGGGACGATGCCGCCCAGGCCTACTACTGGCACCGCTTCTACAGCCACCAGCCCGACCTCAACTTCGACAATCCGCGCGTGCTCGAGGAAGTGCTCTCGGTCATGCGGTTCTGGCTCGATCTCGGCATCGACGGGCTGCGACTGGACGCGGTCCCCTACCTGGTCGAGCGCGAGGGCACCAACAACGAGAACCTTGCCGAGACCCACGCGGTCATCAAGAAGATCCGCGCCGAGATCGACGTCTACGCGCCCGGGCGGATGCTGCTCGCCGAGGCCAACCAGTGGCCGGAGGACGCGCAGGTCTATTTCGGCGAGGGCGACGAATGCCACATGTCGTTCCACTTCCCGCTGATGCCGCGCATGTACATGGCGATCGCGCGCGAGGACCGCTTCCCGATCACCGACATCATGCGCCAGACCCCGGAGATCCCGGCCACCTGCCAGTGGGCGGTGTTCCTGCGCAACCATGACGAGCTGACGCTGGAGATGGTCACCTCCTCGGAGCGAGACTATCTCTGGGAGACCTACGCCAGCGACAAGCGGGCGCGGATCAATCTCGGCATACGCCGGCGGCTGGCGCCGCTGATGCAGCGCGACCGCCGGCGGATCGAGCTGATGAACGGGCTGCTGCTGTCGATGCCCGGCACGCCGGTGATCTATTACGGCGACGAGATCGGCATGGGCGACAACATCTATCTCGGCGACCGCGACGGCGTGCGCACGCCGATGCAGTGGTCGGTCGACCGCAACGGCGGCTTCTCTCGCGCCGATCCGGCAGGGCTGGTGCTGCCGCCGATCATGGACCCGATCTACGGCTACCAGGCGGTCAACGTCGAGGCGCAGGGCTCGGACCCGCATTCGATGCTGAACTGGACGCGTCGCATGCTCAGCGTGCGCCGCGCGCATCGCGCCTTCGGACGCGGCACCCAGCGCTTCCTCTACCCGGGCAACCGCAAGGTGCTTGCCTACCTGCGCGAAGACACCGCCGGGGACGGCACCGACGAGAGCATCCTGTGCGTCAGCAACCTCTCGCGCGCTGCCCAGGCGGTCGAGCTCGACCTGCACGACTATGCCGGCCGGGTGCCGGTCGACATCGTCGGCGGCTCGGTGTTCCCGCCGGTCGGCCAGCTCACCTACCTGCTGACCCTGCCCCCTTACGGCTTCTACTGGTTCCTGCTCGCCTCCGAGCGCGCACTGCCGTCGTGGCATACGCCGGCGCCGGAGCCGCTGCCCGAGTTCTCGACCATCGTCATACGTAACGACCTCGGCGAGCTCGGGGCGGCACCCGCGCGCATGCTGCTGGAGCGCGAGGTGCTGCCGGAATACCTGCCCAAGCGGCGCTGGTTCTCCTCGAAGAACGACAAGCTCGGTGCCGTGCGCTTCTCCTACCTGGCGCAGCTGCAGTCGGGGCGCACCGGGCGCACCGTGCTCGGCGAGGTCGAGGCCCGTGTCGGCGACCGCACCGAGCGCTACTGCCTGCCGCTCGGCGTCGTCGACGAGGCGACCTGCATCCCGCTCGCCCAGCAGCTCGCCGTCAGCCGCCTCCGGCGCGGCGCCCTGGTCGGCTACCTCACCGACGGCTTCGCCGCCGACGAGTTCACCACCGAGGTGCTGTCGCTGATCCGGCGGCAGGCATCGCTGCGCATCGACGCGGGCACCTTGCAGTTCAGCAAGACCGACCGCCTCGACGAGATCGAACTGCCGGCAGCGCTGACCATACGCCGGCTCTCCGCCGAGCAGTCCAACAGCTCGCAGATCATCGACGACCTGCTGGTGCTCAAGATCGTCCGCAAGGTGCTCTCCGGCATCCATCCGGAAGCGGAGATCAGCCGCTACCTGACCGAGCGCGGCTACGCCAACACGCCGCCGATGTACGGCGAGGTGACGCGGATCGACGCCGACGGGACGCCGAACACGCTGATCCTGGTGCAGGGCTTCGTGCGCAACCAGGGCGACGGCTGGGGCTGGACGCTGGACTTCCTCGCCCGCGCCGCCGCCGACAGCGTCGCTGCCGACGCCGTCGCCGGCGAGGAGGAGCTGTCCCACGCCGACGCCTACAGCAACTATGCGAGCTTCGCCGCCGCCCTCGGCCGGCGGCTGGCGCAGCTGCACGAGGTGTTCTCGACACCCACCGACAATCCCGCCTTCAAGCCGGAGACCGCCAACGAGGCCGACCTCTACGGCTGGGGTACCGGCACCGTCGAGCAGCTCGACCATGCCATCGCGGCGCTGCAGGCGGCGCTGGCCCGCGGCGATCTCGACGACGCCACCACGGCACTCGCGAACCGCGTCATCGATCGTCGCGCCGGACTGGAGGCGCTGATCCGCCAGCTCGCCGGGCGCGGCGCCGGCTCGCTGCGCACCCGCGTGCATGGCGACTTCCATCTCGGCCAGGTGCTGGTGGTCGGCGGCGACGCGTACCTGATCGATTTCGAGGGAGAACCGGCGAAGTCGATGGAGCAGCGTCGCGCGCATTCCTCGCCGCTGCGCGACGTCGCCGGCATGCTGCGCTCGTTCGAATATGCGGGTGCCACCGCCGGCTCACGCCTGGAAGGCGGCAGCGACGGCGTCAACCTGCGTCGCGCGCACCTGCTCGAACGCTTCCGCCGTAACGCCGGCGAGGATTTCCTCCGCGCCTATCGAGAAGTGCTCGAAGCCAGCCCGACGCCGTGGATCCCGCGCGACGCAGAGCCCGCCCTGCTCGACCTGTTCCTGATCGAGAAGGCGTCGTACGAGATCCACTACGAGGCGAACAACCGTCCGCACTGGATCACGATCCCGCTCTCCGGGCTCGACGCCATCGCAACCAGACTGCTCGGGGATGCTTCTGATGAGAATGAATGAGCATCTGCCGCACCAGGGTGCGATCGACAGCTTCGTCGCCGCCCGGCACGGCGATCCGTTCTCCCTGCTCGGACCGCACGGCATGCCCAGCGGCACGGCGGTGCGCGCGTTCATGCCGGAAGCCACGCGGCTGGAGGTGGTCGACCGGGTCAGCGGCGCGCCGCTCGGCGAGCTGAACCGGATCCATGCCGACGGGCTGTGGTCCGGTGCGGTCGCGTCCAATGCGCCCTACCGGCTGCGCGCGCACGTGCTCGACGGCGCCGGCGGCGAGAAGATCGTCGAGACCGAGGACCCCTACAGCTTCGGCCTGCTGCTTGGCGAGCTCGACATCTACCTGCTCGCCGAGGGCCGCCACCGCGAGCTCGGTCGCGTGCTCGGCGCGCACGTGATGGAGATCGACGGCATACGCGGCACCCGCTTCGCGGTCTGGGCGCCGAACGCGCAGCGGGTCTCCGTGGTCGGTTCGTTCAACCATTGGGACGGACGGCGCCATCCGATGCGCCTGCGGCCGTCGGCCGGAGTCTGGGAGCTGTTCGTCCCCGGCATCGGCGCTGGCGCGCTCTACAAGTACGAGCTGGTCGCACCCGACGGCAACCTGCTGCCCTGGCGCGCCGACCCGGTGGCCTGGGCCACCGAGAAGCCGCCGCAGACCGCCTCGATCGTCGACGATCCGCATTTCACCTGGACCGACGGCGCCTGGATGGAAGGACGCGCCGCGCGGCAATCGCCCGAGGCGCCGATCTCGGTCTACGAGATGCACGCGACGTCCTGGCTGCCGCAGGACGGCACAACACCGAGCTGGGATCAGCTCGGCGACCGGCTGATCCCCTATCTGGGCGAGCTCGGCTTCACCCATGTCGAGCTGATGCCGGTGATGGAGCATCCGTTCGGCGGCTCCTGGGGCTACCAAGTGGTGAGCCAGTTCGCGCCGACCGCGCGGCTGGGTTCGCCCGAGCAGTTCGCCCGCTTCGTCGATCGTTGCCATGCTGCCGGCATCGGCGTGCTGCTGGACTGGGTGCCGGCGCACTTCCCGACCGACAGCCACGGCCTGGCCCGCTTCGACGGCACGCCGCTCTACGAGCACGGCAACCCGTTCGAGGGCTACCACCAGGACTGGAACACCTACATCTACAATCTCGGCCGCAACGAGGTGCGCGGCTTCATGATCGCCAGCGGATTGTTCTGGCTGCAGCATTTCCACATCGACGGGCTGCGCGTCGATGCCGTCGCCTCGATGCTGTATCGCGACTACAGCCGCAAGCACGGCGAATGGGTGCCGAACCGCTTCGGCGGCCGCGAGAACCTCGAATCGATCGCCTTCCTGCAGGATCTCAGCCGCGCGGTGCATGAGACCTCGCCGGGTGCCGTGCTGATCGCCGAGGAATCCACCTCGTTCCCCGGCGTCTCGCGACCGGCCGACGAGGGCGGGCTCGGTTTCGACTTCAAGTGGAACATGGGCTGGATGCACGACACGCTGCACTACATCGAGGAGCAGCCGGTCTATCGCCGTTGGCATCACGGCGAGATCTCGTTCGGCCTGGTCTACGCTTTTTCGGAACGCTTCGTGCTGCCGATCTCGCACGACGAGGTGGTCTACGGCAAAGGCTCGATGCTCACCAAGATGCCCGGCGACGAGTGGCAGAAATTCGCCAACCTGCGCGCCTATTACGGTTTCATGTGGGGCCATCCCGGCAAGAAGCTGCTGTTCATGGGCTGCGAGATCGCGCAGGGACGCGAGTGGAACCACGATCTCGGCCTCGACTGGTGGCAGCTCGACCATCCGTTGCATCGCGGCGTGCAACGACTGGTCGGCGACCTCAACCGCCTCTACACGGCGCTGCCGGCGCTGCACGCGAAGGATTGCGACCATGCCGGCTTCCGCTGGGTGGTGCTGCACGATGACGACCAGAGCGTCTATGCCTGGCTGCGTTTCGGCGAGGCCGGCCACAAGCCGGTGCTGGTGGTCTGCAACTTCACCCCCGTGGTGCGCCATGACTACCGTATCGGTGTCAGCCAGGCCGGTCCCTGGCGCGAGCTGCTGAACTCGGACGCCGAACGCTACGGCGGCTCGAACGTCGGCAATTTCGGCGCGGTCGAGGCGCACGCGATCCCGTCGCACGACCTGCCGGCGTCGCTGAGCCTCGTGCTGCCGCCGCTCGCCACCATGATCCTGACACCGGCGTGAGCCGGGTGGGCGACACCGACGATCTGATCCGGCAGGTCTGCGCGCGCGCCGGCCTGGCCACGCAATGGTGCGACATCTTCGGCAAGCAGCACGAGGTGGCGCCGGACGATCTCTCCAGCATCCTCGCCGCGCTTGATCTCGGCGGCGACACGCCGGACGATCTCTGCGGGCGCATCGCCCAGCTCGAACGCGAGGGACGGGAGCCGCCGCCGCTGATCACCGCCGAGATGGCGATGCCGGTCGCGATCCCCGTGCCGGCCGGCCCCTGGCAGATCCGTCTCGAGCAGGGTGGAACCAGCGAAGGCGTCGCGCAGAGCGACGGCGACGTCAGCCGGATCACGGCCCCGGATGTGCCCGGCTACCATCGCCTGGAGATCGGCGGGCGCGAGATCACGCTCGCGGTGGCACCGTCCCGCTGCTTCAGCGTCGCCGATGCGCTGGGCGGCGTTGATCCAATCGGCGCTGTTCCAGCTCTTGAT
>CAXUCM010000053.1:8871-13936 GCA_964249315.1 uncultured Acetobacteraceae bacterium
GGCGAGGGCGCGCGCGGCTGGGGACTGGCCATGCAGCTCTATTCGCGGCGCCGTCCCGGCGACGGCGGCGGCGGCGACTACACGGCCCTCGCCGGTTTCGCCCGGGCGGCAGCCGGGCACGGCGCGCAGGCGCTGGCGATCAGCCCGGTGCATGCGCAATTCTCCTCCGACCCGGACCGCTTCAGCCCCTACGCTCCGTCGAGCCGGGTGATGCTGAACGCGCTGCACGTCTCCGCCGACGACCCCGGCCCGGAGGCGGCCCGGCTGGAGGCGCTCGCCCTGGTGGACTGGCCGTCGGTGGCGCGCGACCGTCTCGAGCGGCTGCGTCGCCGCTTCGACCAGGGCGACGATGCGGCGGCCTTCGAAGCCTGGCGACGCGATGCCGGCCCGGCGCTCGAGGGCCACGCCTTGTTCGAGGCGCTGCACGCGCAGATCTGGAAGCATGACGGCGGCCCGTGGCACTGGCGCGACTGGCCGGCCGAGTTCGCCTCGCGCGAGGCGGCCGGCATCGCGGCGTTCGGCCGCTCGCACGCGCGCGAGATCGGCTTCCACGCCTGGCTGCAATATCGTGCCGACCGCGAACTCGAACGGGCGCAGGCAGCCGCGCGCGATGCCGGCATGGCGATCGGGCTGGTCTCCGACCTCGCCGTCGGCGCGGACTCCGGCGGCAGCCATTGCTGGAGCCACCAGGGCGAGAGCCTGCGCGACCTGAGCATCGGCGCACCGCCCGACCTGCTGCAGGCGCAGGGCCAGAGCTGGGGCATCACCGGCTTCTCCGCGCGCGGCCTGCGGCAGAACGGATATCGCGGCTTCATCGAGATGCTCGCACTCGCGATGCGCCATGCCGGCGGCGTGCGCATCGACCACGCCATGGGCATCGCCCGGCTCTGGATCATCCCCGACGGGCAGACGGCCGATCACGGCAGCTATCTCGCTTTTCCCGAGGACGACCTGCGCCGCCTGATCAAGCTGGAGTCCGTGCGCAACCGCGCGATCGTGCTGGCGGAGGATCTCGGCACCGTGCCGGACGGCTTCCAGGAGCGGCTGCAGCAGGCCGGCATCGACGGCATGCGCGTGCTGCAGTTCGAGCGCGGCGAGCACGACTTCACCCCGCCCGCGCGCTGGACGCGCCAGGCGGCGGCGATGACCAGCACGCACGACCTGGCGCCGGTCGCCGGCTGGTGGAGCGGGCACGACATCGCCGAACGGGCCCGCGTGCTCGAGACCACGCCGCAGAGCCAGGACGAGGAGCACGAGAGTCGCGCGCGCGACCGCGTCGCACTCTGGCGCGCGATGCAGCAGAGCGGCTCCGCCGCAGGCGATGCGCCCGCGATCTGGGACACCGATCCCGTCGCCGACGCCGCCATCGCCCACACCGCGCATTCGGCCTGCGAGCTGATCATGGTCCCCGTCGAGGACGTGCTGGCGCTGCGCGAGCAGCCCAACCTGCCGGGCACCAACACCGAGCACCCGAACTGGCGGCGGCGCCAGGAGGCACCGGTCGACGAGGTGCTGGAGGCTCCGAACACGAAAGCGCGCCTGGCCGCCCTGCGTGGGATCCGTCCGCGTTTTTGAACGTTGTCGCTAGCCGTCCTTGATGAAAGCGCCTGCGCCAGCCACCTATGATCAAGCTGTGCCGCATCCAGGCGAGGAAACGGCGCCGCGGAGGGTCCGATGAGCAGGCTAGTGGTTGTCTCTAATCGTGTCTCGATCCCCAGCGGGGATGCCAAGGCGGGCGGGCTCGCAGTCGCATTGAACGCGCTGATGGAGCGGCAGGGTGGCCTCTGGTTCGGCTGGAGCGGCAACACCAGCCCGGATGCGGCATCGGTGAAGACGCCGCGAGCGGTCCGCCACGGCGAGGTGGAATACGCCACCATCGACCTCTCGCCCGAAGAGCTCGATCTCTACTACAACAACTTCTCCAACGCGACCTTGTGGCCGCTGCTGCACTCGCTGCCCGAGCAGATGCATTTCGACCGCCGCAGCCTGCAGGCCTATCGCGGCGTCAACGACCGCTTCGCCGACGTCATGCTGCCGATGCTGCGGCCGACCGACACGATCTGGATCCACGACTACCACCTGCTGGCGCTGGCGGCCTCGCTGCGCGCCCGCAACGTCCGGGCACCGATCGGCTTCTTCCTGCACACGCCGTTCCCCTCGCCGGACATGCTCGGCAGCATCCCGGAAGCCTCGATCTTCATCCGAGACCTGCTCGCCGCCGACCTGCTCGGCTTCCAGACCGCCAACGACGCGGAGAACTTTGCCGCCTCCGCGCAGCGCATCGCCGGGGCCGCGCGCCTGCCCGGCGGCGGCCTGCAGCTCGGCAGCCGGCAGATCCGCATCGGCGTGTTCCCCGTCGAGATCGAACCCGCCGAGTTCGCGCAGATGGCCGACCAGGCCTGGCATTCCACCGAGACCGAACGGCTGCGACGCAGCCTCGACGGCCAGAGCCTGATCCTCGGCATCGACCGGATGGATCCGACCAAGGGCCTGCGGCACCGCCTGTCCGGTTTCCGCCGGCTGCTGGAGAGCCGTCCGCAATGGCATCGCGAGACCACCTTCCTGCAGATCGCCGCCGAGAGCCGGCAGGATGTCGACGCCTACCAGGACCTGCGCGAGGATCTCGAGCGCGAGGCCGGCGCGATCAACAGCACCTTCGGCGAGCCGGACTGGACGCCGCTGCGCCTGCTCGCGCGTGGCGGCTCGCGCGAGGCGGTATCCGGCTACATGCGCGAGGCGAGCATCTGCCTGGTGACGCCGCTGCGCGACGGCATGAACCTCGTCGCCAAGGAATACATCGCCGCACAGAACCCCGAGAACCCGGGCGTGCTGGTGCTGTCGCGCTTCGCCGGGGCGGCGCGCCAGCTCGGGGCGGCGATCCTGGTCAACCCGGTCGACCCCGACGAGATCGCCGATGCGCTCGACATCGCCCTGCGGATGAGCCGTCCGGAGCGGCAGGATCGCTGGAACGCCTGCTGGGAGGCGATCAAGGACACCTCGGCGCTGGACTGGGGCCGCTCGTTCGTCGCCGCCCTCGGACGGATCCGCCAGGACCAGTCTCAGCCAACCCGCGAACCGCTGCCGCGTCGCGATATCCGGCTGGTCGCGGCGACGCCGCCGTCGCGTTCGGCAAGCTAAGGCAAATGGATTCTCAAGGCTGAGCCTTGAGCGGGTCCACGGCAGAGCCCTGGCCTTGTCTCTGCCGCACCGCTGCGCCAGAACCCCACCATGGCGCCTCCGCTGCTACTTCTCTCCGACATCGCCCTCACCCTGGGCGGCAAGCCGCTGCTCGACGGCGCCGGCTTCGCCGTCTCCGCCGGCGAACGGCTCTGCCTGGTCGGCCGTAACGGCTCCGGCAAGTCGACGCTCCTGCGCATCGCCGAAGGAACGTTGCAAGCCGACGCCGGCACCCGCTTCCTGCAGCCCGGCACGAGCATCGGCGTGCTGCCGCAGGAGCCGGACCTGTCCGGCTTCGCCAGCACCTTCGACTATGCCCGCGCCGACCTTCCGGCCGACGATCCCGGCCATCGCGCCCGCGCCCTGCTCGATGCCCTCGGCCTGACCGGCCGCGAGGACCCGCGCCACCTCTCCGGCGGCGAGGTGCGACGGGCCGCACTCGCCCGCACGCTCGCCCCCGAGCCCGACCTGCTGCTGCTCGACGAGCCGACCAACCATCTCGACATGCCGACGATCGCCTGGCTCGAGCGCGAGCTGGCTGGCCTTGCCGCCGCCATCGTCATGATCAGCCACGACCGTCGCCTGCTGCAGACGCTGTCGCGCAGCGTGGTCTGGCTGGATCGCGGCGTCACCCGCCGGCTCGACCAGGGCTTCGCGCAGTTCGAGGCCTGGCGCGAGGAGGTGCTGGCGCAGGAGGAGCGCGACGCGCACAAGCTCGACCGGCAGATCGTCCGCGAGGAGCACTGGATCCGCTACGGCGTCACCGCGCGTCGCAAGCGCAACGTGCGGCGCGTGGGCGAGCTGGCCGCCCTGCGCGCGCAGCGACGCGACGCGATCCGCACCCCGGGCGGCCTGAAGCTGGAAGCGAGCAGCGCGTCGCTGTCCGGCAAGCTGGTCGCGGTGGCGGAGGCGGTCGGCAAGTCCTATGACGGCCGTCCGATCGTGCGCGCGCTCGAACTGCGCGTGCTGCGCGGCGACCGGCTCGGCATCGTCGGCGCAAACGGCGCCGGCAAGACCACCCTGCTCCGCCTGCTCACCGGCGCCGAGACGCCCGACGACGGCCGCATCCGCATCGGCACCGCGCTGTCGGTGGTGACGCTGGACCAGCAGCGCCGCTCGCTCGATCCCGACGCCACCCTGTCCGACACGCTGACCGGCGGCGGCGGCGACACCGTGCAGGTGGGCAGCGAGCGACAGCACGTGATCGGCTACATGAAGCAGTTCCTGTTCCGCCCGGAGCAGGCACGCACCCGGGTCGGCGTGCTGTCGGGCGGCGAGCGCGCGCGGCTGATGCTGGCCTGCGCGCTGGCGCGTCCGTCGAACCTGCTGGTGCTCGACGAGCCGACCAACGATCTCGACCTGGAGACGCTCGACCTGCTGCAGGAGATGCTGGACGCCTATCCCGGCACGGTGCTGCTGGTCAGCCACGACCGCGACTTCCTCGACCGCGTCGCGACCTCGGTGCTCGCCGCCGAGGGGGGCGGCCTCTGGCAGGAATATGCCGGCGGCTTCAGCGACATGCTGGCGCAAGGCGGCAGCCTCGGCGGCAGCGTGGCCGCACCGGGGCGCCGGTCGCAGCCGACGCGTCCGGCAGCGCCGCCGCGTCCGAATGCACGCCGGCTCTCCTTCAAGGACCGGCACGCGCTCGAGCAGCTTCCTGCCCAGATCGACCGGCACGAGCGCGAGATCGCCCGCCTGCGCGGCGTCCTCGCCGATCCCGGCCTGTATCGTCGCGACGCCGCCGCCTTCCGCGCTGCCAGCGCCGGACTGCAGGGCGAGGAAGCAGGCCTGCGCGCCGCCGAGGAACGCTGGCTCGAGCTCGAGATGCTGCGGGAGCAAGGCCAGGGCTCTGCCCTGGACCCGCTCAAGGCTCAGCCTTGAGAATCCA
>CAXUCM010000054.1:0-13776 GCA_964249315.1 uncultured Acetobacteraceae bacterium
GTGATCGAGTCGGCACCGTTGATGACGTGGTTGTTGGTGACGATGATGCCGGACGGATCGACGATGAAGCCGGATCCCAGCGCCTGCATCTTGCGCGGCGGCGCGTTCGGGTCCGAGCCGCCGCCCTGGCCGTGCTGGTTCATGTAGTCGTGGAAGAACTTCTCGAGCGGCGAGCCGGGCGGGAACGGCAGCGCCGGACCCGGCTGGCCGGAACCGCCCTGGTCGTCATCGTCGCCGTCGGACTGGTCGGCGGCGACCGTCTCGGTCGAGGAGATGTTGACCACCGCCGGCAGCAGGGAAGCCGACAGGTCGGCGAAGCTGTCCGGCGCGCCGCGCGCGGCGGCGGGCGCCGGGCGGGCCAGCAGGACGGCCGCCGGCAGCCCGACCAGTCCGGACTGGAGCATCGATGCCGCCAGCAGGCACGCGAGACGGGGAGAGAGGGGCATAACGGAGGAGATCCTTGCGCGTCGCGATCACCCGGGAGGGTCCTGACAGCAAGTGCGGTTCGGCGGACTATTCCGCAAGGGCATCCAGCAGCCACCCCGACAAGGCGGCGCCGAGCAGGCCGTAGCCGTGATCGCCCATATGCAGCCCGTCCGGCGAGAGCCGGTCGCGATCCATCCCCGGCACGTCGCACCAGCCCTGCATCAACCGGTAGCGCGGGAACACCGGGGTGCCGGTCTGCTGGCCGATCCGGTGCAGGCCGGCGAGGAACGGCGGGAACGAGGCGCACTCCTCCAGCATGCGGCAATATTGCTGATCGATCAGCACGATATCGGCGCCGGTGGCACCGCGCAGGCGCTCCAGGCCGGTCGCCGTGAGCGCCTCGAATTGCGGCAGCGGCACCTCCTGCAGGGGATCGTTGCTGCCGGTCTGGAACAGCACCAGGTCGGGCGCGTCGGCGATCACCTCGTCCAGGCGGCGGTCCAGGTCGATCGCGTTGTTGCCGCCGATCCCGCGATTGTGCAGCACGATCTCGGCCAGGCGCTGCTGCAGGGCCCGTCGCATCACCTCGGGGAAGCTCGCCGCCGGCGAGGAGGCGCCGATCCCCTCGGTGGTCGAGGAGCCGAACGCGGTGACGCGCAGGGCGCCCCCGGCATGCAGGCGATGGTCGCAGCGCGGCAGCGCGAGCGGCGGCAGGGTCAGGCCGGTGGCGGCGGAGTCGAGATCGGGCATCGGCTCAGGATGCCGTCACCGGCTCCGGCTGGGAAGCCGCATCCCGGCTCGCGGCCTGCCGGTGCCGTTGCTTGCGGCGGTCGAGCCAGCGTGCCAGCAGGAACAGCGTGCCCAGCCCGACCACGTTGACGCCGACCTGCAGCAGCCAGCCATCGACGGCAGATTGCTTGCCGAAGGTCGCGAACAGCAGCTTGGCGAACAGGTCCAGCACGGTGCCGGCGGAGAATACCTCCAGCGAGTGCCGTCCGAGCACCGCCAGCCCCTGTCCGCCGCGGCTCGCCGCCGCCCGGCTCAGGCGCGGACTGCTCTGCACCAGGTAGAAGATCGCCAGCACGTCGATCAGCCGCAGCGGCGAGAGCGGCGTCTTCATCGGCGGATCGATGTCGAGCGGCGCCAGGTTGGGCAGCCCCCAGATCGACCAGGGGAAGGCCTGCACCGCGCTGAAGGCGAGGTAGGCCCAGGCGGCGGCGACCAGGCCGCGATGACGCGGCAGATCGCCCTCGCGCCGGCCGGTGACGATCGCCGACACGGCACCCAGGGTGAACAGGAACTGCCAGGCGAACGGGTTGAAGTACCAGCCGTCCGGATCCAGCCAGTTCGGCAGGTTCAGCTGCGGCTCGACATTGACCAGCAGCCAGAGCGCGCCGCTCGCCGCGAGCGCGAAGCCGAGGCCGATGCGGCTGGAGTAGTACACCAGCGGAAACGTCGCCAGCAGCACGATGTAGAGCGGCAGGATGTTGAGGCTGCCGGGCAGCGCCTCGAGCATCATCGCCCGCCACAGGCTGGCGAAGCCGTGCGCCAGCTCCGGCTCGAGGAAGTCGACCGGCACCGGATGGTAGCGCCGCCACTGCGTGATCACGCCGACGCTGATCAGCAGCATGCCGATCTGGAAGACGTAGAGCTTGCCGCAGCGCCGCGCCACCTTGACGAGGGCGGCGCGGACGCCCTCGCGGTCGAAGGCGCGGCCGTAGGCGAGCATCGAGGCGAAACCGGCGAGCAGCACGAAGATCTCGGCGGCGTCGCAGAAGCCGAGATTGCGCAGGGTCAGCCGGTTGAGCAGGTTGTCGGGGATGTGGTCGACGAACATCATCGCCAGCGCGACGCCGCGCAGCGCGTCCACGCGATGGTCGCGCGGTCTCTTGGCGTGGCTGCCAGTCGTCATCCGCCATCCCGCTCCGATGTCCCGGTCGTCAACATAGGCATCCCGGTGCGGCCGCTTCCAGTGCGGCGATGCCGAGCTTACCTTCCGTCACACCCAGGCGGGCACACCCAGGCGGGCACACCCAGGCGGGCACATCCAGGCGGGAGACGGCACGTGGCGATGATCGAAGAGCGAGTGCTGCTGGACGCGTTGCGCCAGGTCCGTGATCCGGCCTCGGGGCGCGACCTGCCGGCGAGCGGCCGGATCGACAGCCTCGCCGTGCGCGACGGCCTGGTGCATCTGGCGCTGACCGCCGCACGCGACGAGCAGGTCGCGATGGAGCCGGTGCGCGCCCAGGCCGAGGCGATGCTTCGCGCGGTCGTCGGCGTGACCGGTGCGACCGTGCTGCTGACCGCGCATCGACCGGCACCGGCCTCGACGCCCGGACCTGCGCCGCACGCGCCGATCCGGCTCGGCGGCAAGCGGGCCGACGCCGCACCACTCCTGCCCGGCATCGGCAAGGTGATCGCGGTCGCCTCCGGCAAGGGCGGCGTCGGCAAGTCCACCACCGCGGTCAACCTGGCGATCGGGCTGCGCCGGCGCGGCCTGACCGTCGGCCTGCTCGATGCCGACATCCACGGGCCGAGCCTGCCGCGCATGCTGGGGATCACCGGCCAGCCCAGGCTGATGGACGGGCTGATGCAGCCGATCGAGGCCTGGGGGCTGCAGACCATGTCGATCGGCTTCCTGGTCGAGGAGCGCACCGCGATGATCTGGCGCGGCCCGATGGTGATGGGGGCACTCGGCCAGCTGCTGGGCGAGGTGGCGTGGGGCACGCTCGACGTGCTGGTCGTCGACATGCCGCCCGGCACCGGCGACGCCCAGCTCACCCTGGCCCAGCGCGTCTCGCTGGCCGGGGCGGTGATCGTCTCGACGCCGCAGGACATCGCCCTGCTCGACGCTCGGCGCGGAGCTGCAATGTTCGAGAAGATCCGGGTGCCGGTGCTCGGCATCGTCGAGAACATGTCGTTCTTCCGCTGCCCGTATTGCGGCGAGCGCACCGACCTGTTCGGCCATGGCGGCGCGCGACAGGAGGCGGAGACGCTGGGGGTGCCTTTCCTCGGCGAGATCCCGCTGCTGCTCGATATCCGCGCCAGCGCCGACGCCGGCACGCCGATCATGGCGGCAGCGCCGGATGGTGCGGCGGGGGTGGCCTATGCCGTCGTCGCCGAGCGGGTGGCCGGGTTGTTGCGCATTCAAGGCCAGGGCGCTGCCCTGCACCCGCTCAAGGCTCAGCCTTGAGCATCCATCTGTCTGCCGGGAGAGGATGACGATTGGCCGGCTCCGACTCGTCCGAGTTGACCGTTCTTACGGGGGGTGACCGTCAGTTTTTCTGGCAGCTGTTGCTGCTCGACGAATCCTTGCGCCGGAACAGCCCGCGCACCCGGTTGATGGTCTGTGATTTCGGCCTGACCGACGCGCAAAGGCGTTACCTGCGGAGCAGGGAGGTTCTGCTGGAGATGCCTCCTGAGGTCGCAGCCGGCAAGATACATCCCTGGTATTACAAGGCGATGCTGAGCCGCTACGTGAAGCCGCTCGGATCGCCGGCGATCCTGTGGCTCGACATGGACCTCGTGATCCTGGCGGATCTCGATCGGGCGGCCCGGCAGCTCGACGCCGAGATGTCGCGCAGCGGAGCCGTCATCGCAGCGAGCGGTCGTGCAGCCGCCACCGTCGGAGCCTGGCTGCGGGACAACCCGCGGGCGAGCGGGTTCCGCGAGAAGGCGGCCTGCCTCGATCCCGGCCTGCCCTATCTCAGCTCGGGCATCTTCCTGTGCCGGGCGGCATCCCTCCTGGAAGACTGGAACGCCTCGTGCCGGGCGCTGCCATACGAACTGCTGTTCGAACAGAACGCGTTCAACCTGGCTGCCTGGAGCGATCCGGACTTGGTTCATCTCCTGGATCCGGATCTCTGGAACCTCAGCGGTTCGGAGGTGGCGCGGACATCCTGCGTGCTGGATGAGACCGGCGTCGTGCTGCGAAGCCCAGCGGGGCAGGTCCACGTCCTGCACGCCACATCGACCAACCGACTGGCCGACCTTCTGAACGTCCATATGGAGGTGACGATCAACGGAGCCCCTCGCTCCGTCTCCTACCGCATCGTGCAACACCCGGACCCGCTCCGGAAATACCAGGACGAACTTTTTCTAGACGGTCTCAGGCGCGAGCTGCCTGCCCTCCTTGCCGCCGGATGTTTCGAGCAAATGGATTCTCAAGGCGAGCCTTGAGCGGGTCCAGGGCAGCGCCCTGGCCTTGAGCTACGGCGCCACGCGCGCGCAATCGGTGCGGCCGCTGCCAACGCAGTCCTGGTAGGTCACCATCCGCTTGACCATCGGAAACAAGGTCAGGCCGAGCACGATCATCCCGAGTACCGCGACCAGGACGATCATCCCGATGAAATCCGGCTTTCGGCGCCGCGCGGGATCGTTCAAGTCCATGACCCGCTCAGGAGCCCGCCAGGGCCGCCATCATCTCGTCCCACTCGCGCCGGCTCAGCCCGCTCTGCGGCTGTTCGACGCGCTCGCCGGCCAGCATCCGGCGCAGCACCTGCATCATCGTCGCGGAGAAGCTGAAGGCGCCGAGCCGGTACTCCTCGAAGGCGGCGCAGGCCAGCGGCACCCAGGCACGCACGGTCTGCAGCATCGCCTCGGCATAGATCCGGATCTCGTACTGCGCGTGCGCATCGAGACGCAGGGCGAGGAAGTTGAACAGGTTGTGCAGGTCCGCCTTCCAGTACCACTGCGTATAGGTGTTCAGCGTCAGGTTCATCCGCGCCAGCTCGCGGGCCAGCCCGAACCCGTCGGTCTCGTCGAGCATCTGCGCGTAATGATCGTGGCAGCGCGATGCATCCTCGCGCAGCAGCGCCATCACCGCGACCGCGGCCTCGCCGCCGAGCACGGCGCCGCGTCCCTGCCGGTTGCTTTCGCTCTGCGCGGCCAGGTGCTCGGGGGCAGGGATGTAGAACTCGCGGTCGAGGATCGAGTAGCGGGCGGAATACTCGTTCACGCTGGCCATGCGATGGCGGATCCATTGCCGGGCGACGAACACCGGCAGCTTCACGTGATACTTGATCTCGCACATCTCGAACGGCGTGGAGTGCCGATGCCGCATCAGGTAGCGGATCAGCCCGGCATCCTCGCTGACCTTGCGGGTGCCGCGCCCGTACGATACCCGTGCCGCCTGCACGATGGCGCCGTCATCGCCCATGTAGTCCACCACCCGGACGAAGCCGTGATCGAGCACCGGCAGCGGCGTCTGCAGCATCGCCTCGAGCGCCGGCACGCTGGCGCGACGGGTGCGGCTGGTGTCAGCGGCAAGCGACTCGGTGTCGGCGATCGGTTCGGGGCTGAGATCCATCGCCTGCGTCTAGCATCTCCGCGTCGCCGTCGCAGCACCCGATGGCGGCGGCGGTGAACGAGCGGATGAAATGCTCGCGCGCCTCGCGCCGGTGCAGCGCGTGATCGGCTTCGGGGATCAGGCGGACCTCGATGCCGCCGATGCGTCCGAGCGCCTGGGCGCCCCGGCCGAACTTGGCGGCGAGCTCGGACAGTCCCGGATCCATGTCGCTGTACCAGAGCCGCACCCGCACCGAGCGGGCGGAGAGCTCCTGGAACCAGCGCCGCACCTTCCCGGCGGCGGTCTCGCGTCCGGTCGCGACATCGAGGCCCAGGCTCAGCCAGCGGCGGCAGTGCTCGAGCGGCCGGCGCAGCAGCACCAGCAGCAGGGTGGCGACGTCGACCCTGCCTCGGAGCACGCGCTGCCAGACATGACTGCGCAGCAGCGCTGCGACGTAGAAGCGGGCCGGGCGACGCAGCCGACGATTTTCCACGCCCAGCGCGCCGCCGCGCCATTCGAACGTCTGCAGGTTGACCAGGTCGAGCCCGACGACGCGCTGGTCGCGCCGTGCCGCGTGCAGGCCGAGATAGGCGCCGGAGCAGAGCCCGAGCACGGACACCGCGCCGTCGCCGTGTCGTTCGAGCCAGTCCAGGGCCGCGCAGACGTCGTCGCACGAGCGCGTGTCGTAGAGCGGCGTCGGCGTCCCGCCCGGCGCGGGCAGGCTGTCTCCCATGCCGCCGACATCCATGCGCAGCGAGCTGATGCCCGCCTCGGCGAGGCGCCGTGACAGGGTGACGAACAATCGTGCGTCGCCGACGTGATGGCTGCGCCCGGTATTGATCATCAGGATGACGGGGGCCCGGGCCCGCGGCCGGTCGGCGCGGCAGAGGATCCCGAACAGGGCATCGCCGGTGCCGAAACGAACCGGGCGTTCCTCCGCCTGGGCGAGCCTGAGCGTCGGCTGCGCCGGATATGCGGGCCGGTGCTGCGCATCGCCCCCGCCGGGACCGATCCAGGCGCAAAGCCTCTCGAACGCGGCCTCGGGGATCTCCGACAATACCGGCTCGCGCAGGAACTCGCGATGGCCCGGGAACGGCGCAGTGGTCACGGCCGCGCCGAGTGCGGCCAGATGCGCGCCGAGCGAAGCGGTCTCCGGACGGCCGGCATCCATCAGCAGCACCCGGCGCGGCGGCGAGGGGCGCCTGCGCAGATCGATCCCGGCGAGGGCCGCGAGCGTGTCCGCGTCCAGCAAGGTGCCGACCACGTCGAGCGCGTCCGTCTGCGCCGCCGCCGCCGTGCCGGGAAAGTTCGCCTCCTCCCAGGTGCGGGCGAGCAGGCGCAGTTCGCGCACGTAGCTTCGCCCAGAGACCACCGGCGCCAGGCAGGCGATCGCCTCGACCTCCGGCAGCGTCTCGCCGGCCAGCATCGCCAGGGTGGCGCCCAGGCGCAGCCCGACCAGCGTGACGCTGCCGACCCCGCAGGTCCGCCGCAGCATCGCCACCGCGCCGGTCACGCTGTCCCGCCAGGCGTCGAGCCGCTGCGGGTCGGTCTCGTCGCCGGCGGCGTCGCCGGTTCCGTGATAGTCGAAGCGGAGCACGTGCAGGCCTTGCGCGCCGAGTCGCTCGGCGAGTGCCAGCCAGCCGCGATGCGTGCCGACCGCCTCGTGACCGAAGGCGCTGCAGAGCACCACGCCGCGGTCGCCGCGACCCGGATGCAGCCAGCCGAAGCAGCCGTCGAAGGTCACCGGGGTCATGCGCGCGGCCGGAAGCTCGACGGTCGCACCGCGTTCAGGGCGCGCACGATCCCGCTCGGCGGCGCGGTCACGCCGGCGTCCGCGCGCAACGCGACCCGGCGCGTGCGGCCCGGCGGCAGGTGGAACCAGTCGGTCTCGGCGACGTAGCCGTCCGCCTCGACATGCACCGCCTGCGCGAAGCGGTCCGTCGACAGGCTCAGCGCCCAGCCGGCATCCTCGCGTTCCAGGCTCGCGGCCAGGCCCAGTTCGGCGGCGGGCAGGGCGCGGCCGAGCGGAAAGTGGAATGCCTCCGAGACGGCCTGCCCGGTCGCCGCATAGGCCAGCGCCGCGACGGTGACGTCGTGCTCGGGCGGTCCGAACCGGTAGGCGCGGGTGATGTCGAAGAAGCGATCGAGCAGCTCGAAGCTCGACAGGCTCAGCGTGCCGCGGGCGGCCATGCGCAGCGGACGATGCGCCGTCGCCATGGCCGTCTCGCCGCGCGCGAGGCAGCGCAGGGTCAGCACCAGGTCGAGCTCGTCCGCCGTCTCGTTGAGCAGGTGGACGCCGAGGCCGTTCAGGCCCTCGTCGGAGAGCAGCACCTGCACCGGCGCCCAGGCCCGTCGCGCGCCGTGCCAGGCGGATTTCGGCCGGCCGCCGACCTCGACCATGCCCCAGCCGGCGCCCGCCGCCACGTCCTGGAACTGCCAGACCAGGCCGCCGCCGCAGGACGAGGCCGGCCGGCGCCACTCGGCGAACGCGAGCTCCACCAGGTCGGCCGAGACGGCGCGGGAGAGCTCGACGTAGCGCTCCGGATCCTCCGCGCGCAGCCGCATCGGCGCGACGGCGTAGAGCTCCGCCAGGTAGTGGTCGCGCACGTCGGCGAAATCCCAGCTCGCGCCGAGGTCGCGCGGCACCGTCGCGCGCAGCGCCGCCCGCGCGTCCAGCGCGTCGCCGCGCGGCAAGTGGGCCAGGGCGAGACATTCGGAGGCGAAGCGCACCCCGGCCCGGCGCGCATCGTCCAGCGGGCGCAGATAGGCGCCGACGCCGTAATAATGCGCGACACCGCGATCGACCGCGAAGGGCAGGCTGCCGCCGCTGGGCGAGCCGGGCACGTACGGCACGTCCGGCCGCCGCTCGCGCACCAGCGCCGGCAGCAGTTCCTCGAACAGCGGCGAGCGGCGTTCCTCGGCCGACAGCCCGAGCATCGCCGCCTGCTGGGCGACCTCGCTGCCGCCGCACAGCACCGCCAGCGACGGGCTGTGCTGCAGGCGGTCCAGCAGCTGCGTGGCCTCTTCGACGACCGACCGGCGGAAACTCTCGTCCGCGACCGGATAGTCGAAGTTGGCGAACATGAAGTCCTGCCAGACCAGGATGCCGAGCTCGTCGCAGAGCTCGTGGAACGCGTCCGCCTCGTAGGTCATCGTGCCGCCGACGCGCACCATGTTCATGCCGGCATCGCGCGCGAGATGCAGCCAGCGCGCGTAGCTGTCGCGGTCGTGGGCGAGCTCGGTCAGCCCGGCGCTGGTCCAGCAGGCGCCGCGGCAGAACACCGGCACGCCGTTGACGACCAGCCGGAAGCCGCACCCGTCGGCGCCGCGTTCGGCGACGATGCTGCGGAAGCCGACCCGGCCGAGCCGCATCCGTGTTGTGCCGAAACATATCTCCACGTCGTGGAGTGCCGGCGTGCCGTGCGTGTGCGGCCACCACGGTGCGGCATCGGGAATGCGCAGCTCGGCGGCGAGCCATCCGGCCCGGTCCGGCAGCAGCGTCGCCGTGAGACCCCCCGCGAGCAGGCAGGCCGGCTGCTCCGCGGCCGACAGAGCCCGGCAGCGCAGGCGCACGCGGATCACGCCGTCGGTGCCGCAGCGCCACGCGGAGAGAGTATGCGCCAGCACCGGTCCGCGATCCGCAACGCGCGTGACCGCGCGATAGGGCCCGACCGCGTGGATCTCCGGGCACCAGCCCGGCATGTGGCCCAGCAGGGTCATGCGCCGCCAGCGCAGCCCGCCGGCGGGACGGCCCGGGCGAGGGCGCGAAAGCAGAGATGCAGCGTGTTGTCGCCGCGTAGCGTGACGGCCTGCTCGAAGGCGACGAACATGTTCTCGGAGGCGCCGAGAGGCGCCTCGTTCAGCCAGAGCTCGACGAGTCCGGCCAGACCGTCGAACCGCAGCGTCTGCTCGCCGGCGCCGTCGAAACGCAGCCGATACCAGACGTCGCGTTCATGCAGCGGCGTCGGCGCGCCCGGGTTCCATCGTCCGTGCGCACGCAGCGCCTGCGCCGCCGTGCCCGGCACCGTGGCGGACAGCCAGTCCGTCCGCGCCGGCAGGCTGGCGGGCGTCGCGAACCGGCCGGGATCGGTCAGGCAGAGCTGCCAGCCCTCGACCAGCGGCACGATGCCGGGGCCGCCCGCGATCGCGGCGCATTCAACCGGCGAAGGCGACGAGCCGCTCGATGGCATGGCGGTAGCTGTGTTCGAGGCGGTCGAAGCAGTCGTCGCAGGCGTCCGGCCGGCCGCGTGCGACGGCGCGGGCGAGGCGGAACTGCAGCACCTTGCTGGTCGCCGCGATGTCGCGACACCAGGCGGCGACGTCGCCGAGCGCGCCCGCGTCGAGCCAGTCGGCGTAGCTGGCGAGCAGCTCGAAATTGGCCCCGCCCTGGCGGGTGAAGTTGAAGGCGTAGGCATGATACCGGGCCGGTCGCGACAGCAGCTCCTGCAGCTGCTCGTCGAAGGCGGCGCGCCACGCCGAGAACGGGTTGTGCGTCGGCCGTCGCGACAGATGCCGGCGCAGCAACGCCAGCGACGCCGCGCGCCTCGGTTCCGCCTCGAGTGGCGCGGCGCTGCGTTGCACGCTCTCGACGTAGGGCGGCAGCAGGTCGGGCTGTGCCGCCAATGCCGGCAGCAGGCGGAGCGCTCCCGCGTAGTCCTGCCCGTCCAGCAGGGCGTGCGAGGCGTTATGGAAGTAGCTGGCGGATCGCGCCTGCGCATCGATGGCATGGATGCCGATCGTCGTCTTGGCATGCTCGCGTCGATAGGACGTGGCCGCGGTATCCGGCAGGTAGAAGGCGTCCACCTCGACGAGCAGGACGGCGCCGCGCCGTATCCAGGTCTCGAGGTGTCGCTCGAGCGTGTCGTGGATCGAGACTTCCGCGACCTGCAGGCCGTAGAGCACGCGCAGATCTTCCTGCGGGACCTTGAAGAAGGTGAGCTGATCGCCCTCGAAGGCCTGCGCCACGGTAAAGGCGAGTGCGGCTTCCGGCGGATAGCCGAGCCAGTCGAGCAGCTCGATCCAGAGATCCACGTAGCAGTTCGTCTCCGGCCAGTGCCGCGCCGGATCGTGCAGCGCGTGCGGCGTCCTGGCGACGAGGATGGGCGAGGCGTTCATCCGGGCAGGCGCAGCGTCGCCTGCACCGCGTGCGGCCAACGCGCGAGCTCGAAGCCGTGATGGCGCAGCAGCGCGAGCGCCAGGCGCTCGAAGCCGAAGCCGACGCAGGCGGTGTGCGCGAAGTCGCCGTTCCCGGTGCGCAGGTTCCAGATCTCGGCGAAATGGTCGCGGTGATAGTTGAAGCTCATGCACGCGGTCGGCTTGCCGGGATCGGTGATCGGGATCAGCAGCTCGTACTTCAACGCCTGCTCGCGCTGGCTGCGCGCCATGAACTGGCCGCCGCGACCGAAGAACGGGTCGTTGGCGACGTCGACGGCGAGCGGCAGGGCAAGCGAGCGGGCGAACGCCTCTCCCCTGCCGATCCACTCGTCGCGGAACGACGCCACCTGCGCCGGCGTGCCGAGGCGGACATATTCCCGCATCCGGAACATCTGCATCCGCATCGGATCGAGCGACGGCTCGTGCCGGAAGCAATACGACGAGACGTCGACGGTATGGCCGTTCGCGCCGAGCCGGCCGCGCTGCGCCAGCATCGGGTAGACCGGGTAGCAGGCCGCCGGGGTCAGTGCCAGGTCGGAGGCGACCTGGCCGTCGGTCCAGTCCTCGCCGCGGCCGAGCCGTTGCAGCAGGTGCGCGTGACCGCGTTCGTCGCCGCAGAAGCAGTGCACGGTGCCGGCCAGATGCGGGAAGCCGTTGAGGTATCCGCTCGTCTCCAGCGTGCGTCGCGGCATTACCGGCGGAAACCGGATCATCTCGGCGCCCTGGTCCTGCCCTTCGTGCGTGATCAGCCGGTCGAGGGCGTCGACGATCTGCTCGAACCGGCCGCTGCGACCGAGCACGCCGTCGACGCCGCTCGGAACCAGCAGGCCGGCGGCGACGAGTTCGTCGAGGAAGGTCTCGGTTGCGGGCATGGGTCAGAGCACCAGGGAGGCGGGACGTTGCGCCAGCACGAGGGCGGCGGTGTTCGTCGCGATGCGGTCGTTGTTCACCATCAGCGGCGCCGACTGGATGTCGCGCAGGTGCCGTCCGAGACTGTGCGGCGTGCCGTTGCGGTAGCCGGCGATGCCGCAGGCCTGCATGGCGTGGCCGACCGCCTGCACGGCGAGCTCGGACAGGGTGATCTTGAGGCTGTTGATCTCGGCGGCAGAGGCGAGCGAACGCTCCGCGCCGGCCTCGCTCGCATGGTCCGCGAGTGCCGCGCGCAGCCGCGTCTGCATCGTGCGCAGCAGCGACGTCGCCTGCTGCAGGCGCAGGCTGCCGGTCGGCACCGAGCCCGGCGCGCCCTGCGCCTTGGATCGCAACAGGGCACGCGCGCGCGACACCGCATCGGTGGCGATGCCGAGCCAGACCGCGCCCCAGAGCACGTGCGAGACCGGCAGCATGGTGCGTTCGGCGATCTCGGCAAAGGAGGGGGCGAGGATCTGCCCGACATGCCCCCATGCCTCCAGCGTGAAGCCGCGGCTGCAGGTGCCGCGCATGCCGAGCGTGTCCCATCGGCCGGTCTCGACAAGCCGGAGATGCTCGCGCGGGACGACGACGAGGCACTGGTCGGACGCGTGCGAGGCGTTCGCGCGTCGCGCGGTGACCAGGATCGCGTCCGCCTCCTCTCCGTACGAGATCGTCGGTGCCCGCTTGGCCAGGGTGAAGTGCGCGCCCTCCACCTGCAGCGCGCAGACGCTCGTGCGGATGTCGCCGCCGGTCTCGGCCTCCGAGGTGGCCGACGCCAGCAGCAGCTGGTCCGCGGCGATACGCGCCAGGAACTCCGCCTGCCATCGGCCGTCGCCGACGGCGGCGACCAGGCAGGCGACCTGGATCTGGTGCATGGCGTAGAGCAGCGCGGTCGATCCGCACGCCTGCGCCAGCGTGCAGCAGATCGAGGCGACCTGATCGAGCGTGGTGCCGGGGCCGCCGAAACGGGCCGGCACGAGCAGGCCGAGCAGGCCGTGCGCGCGTATCGCATCGAACGCCTCGGCCGGAAAGCGCGCATCGGCGTCGACGTCGTTCGCATGTGCCGCCGCCACCTGGGCGGCCATCGAAGCGGGCGTAGGCGTGAAGGAATTCACGCCGCCGCCTTTCCGGCCTGCAACCGCGCCACGACGTCGGCAAGCGAGGCGATGTTCTGGAACGTGCGGCGCGTGAGCAGCGCGTCCGGGAACTCGACGTCGAACGCCTGCTCGACCGCCAGCATCACGTGCACGGTGGCGAGCGAGCTGAGCCCGGCGGCGAACAGGTCGGCGTCCCGCTCGAGGCCTCGTGCCGGCACGGCGAGGTGTGCCGCCGCGTCGAGGATTTCGCGGATCTGGTCTTCCATGGGCAGCCTCCTTGCTCGGATCAACCATAGGGTAAAGTCGTAAACGTTATGCTAACGTTATGGCAGCTAGCGCACGAGGCTGGCGGTGAGGCCCGTGCTGACCACCGGCGTGAGCAGCAGCAGGAACTTGGAGAGATCGGTGGACGGCGCGTTCGATACGAAGATGATATCTTCCGGACGCATCGCGAAACGGCTGGCGTAGAAATAGCCCGAAGCGTCCCGCAGGTCGGCAAGGTAGATCGTCGGCACGTCTGCCGCGGTCGTGGCACTCGGCAGGTTCACGAGCCTGCTGACGAAGCTGCGACGTTCCGGACGGTAGACGAAGACCGCGCGCGGATTGGCGCGATCGTCCTGCAGCCCCCCGGCGCGGGCGAGCGCATCGGCCAGGGTCAGGTGCGCATCGCCGAAGGCGATGCGACGATCGAGCGGCCCGATCGATGCCGTCTGTCCGGTGGCGCCGAGTGCGAGGAAGTAGGCCGGCCGGTGCGATGCGTAGATCACGTCGCCGGCCTGCAGCGCGATGTCCTGCGCGGGGTCGCGCGCGATGTCCGACAGCATGGCCTGCTGGATACGGCCGTCGCGTGTCACCGAGATCGCGGTCTCGTAGTCCGCGAAGCGCGAGCCGCCGGCCCTGGCG